>CAMAHO010000055.1 GCA_945834545.1 uncultured Lachnospiraceae bacterium
ATCTCAGTCATCTCAGCAAGGTTTGCGCCCTTACCACCAAGTAAGTTACGCATGGACATATTACCTTCTTTGAAGGTATAAACCCACTTGTTTGCCATTAGTTTCTTCCTCCTAAATATATATTTTTGGATATGAGAGAATCCTCTTAGGTAGGGAATCCTCATAATCAGCTTAGTTTGCGCTCAAAAATGAGCGCACATATTTATAATAACACAAAAACTCCAAAAGGCAACAAAAAAGTTTTCTTCTCTACAACAAAAAATCGCATCAATTCAACCGCGCCCTTCGCAAAAAATTACCCTTCTTTCATAAGCTTGATATATTCATCGTAATCGCGGATGTACTCGTTTCCGTCATAATGCCTGCTGGCCAACACCAGCAAAATAGAATCCGGAGAAAAGTCATACATGTCCTTCCAAAGCATAGGCGGAAGGTACAGTCCCATACCGGGTCTGTCCAGCTCAATAACCACAGATTCCGTTCCGTTATCTACCCTGACCTTGCTCTTTCCACCCACATTGACCAAGAGAAATTCTGTCTCCTTGTTAGCGTGCTGTCCTCTGACTACGGTGTCATCAGAGCCATAGATGTAGAAAACCCTCTTGATATCAAAGGGAATATCCATCCCTTCTCCCTCTATTACCACCAGATTTCCTCTTTCGTCACCCAGGTCTTTGAAATTTATAATCTTGTATTGTTCTGTAATACCCATATCCCCTTGTATCATTCACATTTTCCGAAAAGAATCCGAGAATGATTTTTCCTTTCCATCTAGAATCCATTTAAAGCTTCAATCACAAAGCTCTGTTCCTCCTCCGTCATTCCGTTATACATAGGAATGGACAAAACCGTGTCCGCATAGCGTTCCGTAATAGGATATGCTCCCTTCTGATACCCTAAATAGCCATAGGCTTCCGACAGGTGAGGTGGAATCGGATAATGAATAATCGTTCCTATCTCCCGCTCTGCCAAATACTGTATCAGTTCCTCTCTGCGATTGCAACGGATGACAAATTGATGCCACACATGGTCACAGCCTTCTGCTATGCCGGGCAAAGTGATTTCCTCATTGCGAAGCTCCCGCAAATACCGCTCCCCCAGCTTTTTTCGCTCAGCCGTCAGTTCTTCCATATGAGAAAGTCTGACACGAAGCAAGCCGGCCTGCAGCTCATCCAGCCTGGAATTGGCCCCCACAACTTTATTGTAGTATCTCTTCTCACTTCCGTAATTGCGGTACATTCTCATATCTGCAGCAAGCTTCTCATCGTTTGTCACAATGGCTCCGGCGTCTCCAAAGGCGCCTAAGTTCTTGGAGGGATAAAAGGAAAAGCAGCCTATGTCTCCAAAGGTACCGGTAGCCTTCCCCTGAAAACAGGAATCGTGGGACTGCGCACAATCCTCCACCAGACGCAGCTTGTATTTTCTGCAAAGGTCAACCACCTTGTCCATACGGCTGGCCTGCCCATACAGATGCACCACCAAAATTGCCTTGGTCTTAGCCGTTATCTTTTCTTCGATTTTATCAACATCCATATTAAAATACTGGTCCGGTTCCACAAAGACGGGTGTCGCTCCGTTTATGGTAATGCCCATCACGCTGGCTATGTAAGTGTTGGCTTGAACGATAACCTCATCACCCTTTCCAATCCCCAACACTCGAAAGGCAAGCCAAAGGGCGTCCAAGCCACTGGCTAAGCCTACGCAATACCGGGCACCTACATGGGAGGCGAACTCCCTTTCAAAGCTTTCTACCTCCTTGCCCAGCACATACCAGCCGGAGCGCAAAACCTCCAGTGCTTTACTTTCCAATTCTTCTTGGTATCGTTCAAATCCTCTATCAAGACGATTCGCCATAATCTTCATATAATAAACCCTCACGCCCAATGCTTTTCAACATTTCGG
This sequence comes from uncultured Lachnospiraceae bacterium, assembly GCA_945834545.1. Taxonomy (GTDB): domain Bacteria; phylum Bacillota; class Clostridia; order Lachnospirales; family Lachnospiraceae; genus Acetatifactor. Next base: position 1,903 of record CAMAHO010000055.1, read on the forward strand.
CTGATTTGTAGGGGTTTCCCCCTCAAACCACCGACAAAAAAGATTATACCAAAAAAAAGCTTCCATGGCAAACAACAAAAAAGCTCCAACAGCAAACAACAACTTTACACTTTTCATTTTTCGTGTTAGATTGTTGAATATATGTGTATAAAAATAAGAAAGAAGAGGTTTTGCAATGATTAGTGCTAACAATGTAACCTTGCGAATCGGAAAAAAAGCTCTTTTTGAGGATGTCAATATCAAATTTACTGAGGGCAACTGCTACGGACTTATCGGTGCAAACGGTGCCGGCAAGTCCACCTTTCTGAAGATTCTCTCCGGCAAGCTGGAAACCACAAAGGGCGATGTAACCATCACTCCCGGTCAGCGTCTTTCCGTTTTGGAGCAGGACCATTTCAAATACGATGATTGTGTTGTTATGGATACGGTCATCATGGGAAATGAAAGACTGTTCCAGATTATGAAGGAAAAGGATGCAATCTATGCAAAGGAAGATTTCTCTGACGAGGACGGCATCCGTGCCAGCGAATTGGAGGCTGAATTTGCGGAAATGGATGGCTGGGAGGCAGAGTCCAATGCTGCTATGCTGTTAAACGGCTTGGGCATTGATACTGAGTATCACTACTCCACCATGAAGGACTTGGAATCACCTATCAAGGTAAAGGTACTTCTAGCAAAGGCTTTGTTCGGCAATCCGGACATTCTCCTGTTGGACGAGCCTACCAACCACTTAGACCTGGATGCTATTGCGTGGCTTGAGGAGTTTTTGATTAACTTTGAGAACACCGTCATCGTGGTGTCCCACGACCGTTACTTCTTAAATAAGGTATGTACTCACACAGCTGATATCGACTACGGCAAGATTCAGCTGTATGCCGGAAACTACGATTTCTGGTACGAATCCAGCCAGCTTTTGATCAAGCAGATGAAGGAAGCCAACAAGAAGAAGGAAGAAAAAATCAAGGAGCTGCAGGAGTTTATCTCCCGTTTCTCTGCAAATGCTTCCAAATCCAAGCAGGCTACCTCCAGGAAGAAGGCTTTGGAAAAAATTGAGCTGGATGAAATCAAGCCCTCCAGCAGAAAATATCCCTACATTGATTTCCGTCCTGACAGAGAGATTGGAAACGAGGTGCTGACTGTAGAGCATCTTTCCAAGACAATCAACGGTGAAAAGGTGCTAAACGATATTTCCTTCGTGCTTGGTCGTGAGGACAAGGTTGCATTTGTGGGCAGCAATGAAATCGCAAAAACCACCTTATTCCAGATCTTGACCGGCGAACTGGCGCCTGACGAAGGCAGCTACAAATGGGGTGTAACCACCTCCCAGGCATACTTCCCAAAGGACAGCACGGAGGAGTTTGACAACGACCTTACCATCGTTGACTGGCTTACCGGCTACTCTCCTGTCAAGGATGTGACCTATGTCCGCGGTTTCCTGGGCAGAATGCTCTTTGCCGGGGAAGACGGCGTGAAGAAGGTGCGTGTGCTTTCCGGTGGTGAGAAGGTACGTTGTCTCCTTTCCAAGATGATGATCAGCGGTGCAAACTGCCTACTCTTAGACGAGCCTACCAACCATCTGGATATGGAGTCCATCACTGCACTGAACAACGGTCTTATCAAATATCCTGGTGTGGCGCTCTTTAGCTGTCATGACCATCAATTTGTTCAGACCACTGCTAACCGCATTATGGAAATTCTTCCAGGCGGTACCTTGGTTGACAAGATTACCACCTACGACGAGTATCTGGCAAGCGATGAGATGGCCAGAAAGCGTACTGTATTCACTGCTAACAAAGAAGATGACGAGGATTAATTCTTTCTATGGTAGATTTACATGTTCATTCCAACTGTTCTGACGGCACACTTTCACCCAAAGAACTGGTAGACTATGCAATACAGAAGAACCTATCTGCCTTTGCTCTCACCGACCACGATTGCGTGGACGGCTTAGACGAGGCGATAGATTATGCAAAAAACACGCCGGGAGCACCAATTGTGGTTCCCGGCGTAGAACTTTCCAGCGAATATTTCGGCAAAGATGTCCATATCGTTGGCTTATTTATGGATTATAAAAATAAGGCTTTTAAAGCACACCTGGACAATTTCCTAGCCTCAAGAGAAGCCAGAAATCATAAAATGTGCCGTTTGCTCAGGGAAGGTGCAGGGATTGATATCACCTATGAAGCCTTACTGCAGGAATTTCCAAATGCTGTGATTACACGAGCTCATTATGCAAAATATATGTTAGAGCACGGTTATATCAAGAGTATGAAGGAAGCCTTTGAGCGTTATGTTGGCGATCATTGCCCTTACTTCGTACCCCGGGAGAAACTTACTCCTGCGGAAGCTGTAAAGGTCATTTTGGATGCAGGGGGTGTTCCCGTTTTAGCACACCCCATTCTCTATCACCTCTCTGACGCAAATCTGGACACCTTGGTATCCACCTTAAAAGAAGCAGGCCTCATAGGAATTGAAGCCATCTACAGCACCTACTCTCCTTCTGAAGAACGGGACATTAGACGTCTGGCTTCCAAATACAATCTGCTCATCAGTGGAGGTTCTGACTTTCACGGGGATAACAAACCCGGCCTGGACTTAGGTGTGGGGTACGGGAAGCTTTATGTTGATGATGAGATTTATGAAAACTTAAGGGCCATAGGGGACAAATAAGCCCGTCCCCCATGGCCCTTTGGTTTTCCTTATTGATATAAGTTTCTCTTATCTACGACACGAACTGCTTTGCCTTCGCTTCTTACGATTGTCTTAGGATCCACTACCTTTACATCCACCTTGATACCAAGCATGGACTTCAAGCCAGCTACGATTTCCTTTTCTCTCTGGGCTACAGTCTTGTCGTTTGCTGCAACCATCTCAGGAGTCAGCTCAACCTGAACTTCAATGGTATCGTTGTTGCCAAGTCTGTCAACCACGATCTGGTAGTTTGCCTGGAAGCCCTGTTTTAACAAAACTGCCTCAATCTGAGAAGGCCATACATTGACGCCCTTTACTACCATCATATCATCGCTTCTGCCGGTAGGCTTGTGCATACGAATATGAGTACGGCCACAGGAGCATTTCTTTCTGGTTAAATAGCAAAGGTCTCTTGTTCTGTAACGAAGAAGAGGGAAGGCCTTCTTGGTGATACAGGTAAATACCAGCTCTCCGACTTCACCCTCAGGAAGAACTTCTCCGGTATCCGGATTGATGATTTCAGGAATGAAATGATCCTCCTGAATATGCATTCCTGCCTGCTCCTCACATTCAAAGGATACGCCAGGTCCGGAAATCTCAGTCAAACCATAAATATCATAGGCCTTGATGCCCAGAGTTTCCTCGATGTTATGTCTCATCTCCTCTGTCCAAGGCTCTGCGCCAAAGATACCGGCTTTCAACTTAATCTTATCCTTTAATCCCTTTTCTGTAATGGTCTCACCTAAATTTGCTGCATAAGAAGGGGTACAGCAAAGGATGGTAGAACCCAAATCCTCCATAAACTGAAGCTGTCTTTCCGTATTACCGGAGGACATAGGCAGTGTCAAGCATCCCACTCTGTGAGAACCGCCATTTAATCCAGGGCCACCGGTAAAGAGTCCGTAGCCATAGCAAACATGCACCACATCTTCCTTGGTACCGCCCGCTGCCATAATCGCTCTTGCGCAGCAGTCCTCCCAGACATCCAAATCTGCCTGAGTGTAAAAAGCAACCACTCTTCTGCCGGTAGTACCGCTGGTTGACTGAATACGTACACACTCAGAAAGAGGCACACCCAATAAACCATAGGGATACTGATCACGCAAATCGTCCTTTGTGATAAAGGGAAGCTTATGTAAATCCTCGATTCCCTTAATATCCTCCGGCTTTACCCCCTTTTCATCCATTTTCTCATGATAAAACTTCACATTATCATAGACAAATTTTACCTGCTCCACCAGTCGCTCACTCTGCAATTTCTGCAGCTGCTCCACAGGCATAGTTTCAATTTCAGGCTGATAATAATTTCCCATCTTGAAATCTCCTTCATTTGATTTATTGCTCGTCTTCTCTGGGAAACCCTCCATAAGAAAACGAAGTTTCGTACGTTTTATTCCCCTCTTCCAAGTAAGAAGGCCTTATGATTTAATTCTGCAAACTTGGCGGGAACACATTCGTCAATAGCCTTCTGCCACTTTTCCAAAGGAATGTCAAAATACTTGGACAGTCTGCCCATCAAAACGATGTTTACTGCCTTAGCAGAACCGGCTTCGTTTGCCAGTGTCAGACAATCCATAGCATCTACGTTGGCCCCGGTTGCCTCCAATTTTGCAATCAAGTCCTTAGGATACTCCATAGCTCCGGTGACAACCGGCATGGGGTCTATCTCCTGGGTATTTACCACGATTCGGCCATCTTTTTTCAAATACTCCAAATATCTGGCAGCCTCCAGTTTTTCAAAGGATACAATGAAATCTGCCTGCCCCTTGTCAATAATCGGTGAGTACACCTTTTCTCCAAAACGCACATAAGTCACCACGCTGCCGCCGCGCTGGCTCATTCCATGAACCTCAGACACCTTGACATCATAGCCTTCTGTCAAAAGCAAATGTCCCAGAAGCTTACTGGCAAGCAGAGAACCCTGTCCGCCTACACCTACTATCATAATATTCTTTGTCATCTTCCGGTACCTCCCTATTCCAATGCCCCAAATTTGCATAGCTGCTTACATACACCACAGCCTACACAGAGGGTCACATCCACTACGGCCTTGCCATCCTTCATGGAAATGGCAGGGCAGCCAAGACGCATGCAGGACTTGCAGCTCACGCACTTCTCAGGGTTGCACTTTAAAGGTGCCTCATGCTTAACATACTTAAGAAGGGCACAAGGACGACGACTGATAATCACGGAAGGAAGCTCTTTTGCAAGCTCCTCCTTAATGACTCTGTCACACTCCTCCAAATTGTAAGGGTCAATGACGCGAACGCTCTCAAAGCCCATAGCACGACAGAGAGCCTCTAAATCAATCTTACCTGCCGGGTCCCCCTTAATATTGTAGCCGGTAGTAGGATTCTGCTGATGCCCCGTCATACCGGTTATGGAATTGTCCAGGATAATCACGGTAGAATTACTCTGGTTATACGCAATATTCGCCAAGCCGGTCATACCGGAATGCATAAAGGTGGAGTCACCGATAACGGCAACCGTCTTCTTCTCGCTTTCCTCTCCTCTGGCCTTGTTAAAGCCGTGGAGGGAGCTGATGGAAGCACCCATACAGAGGGTCATATCCATAGCACTTAAGGGAGCTACTGCCCCAAGGGTATAACAACCGATATCACCTAAAACGGTACACTTATTCTTAGCCAAGGTGTAGAACAGCCCTCTGTGAGGACAGCCGGCACACATCACCGGCGGACGGGCAGGCATCTGCTCTTCCAGCTTACTGTAAGCAGGAACCTCCACACCCAGCTTCTCTGCGATGAGATTTTGAGAGAACTCACCTGTGATAGGAAGTACATCCTTGCCGGTCACTACCAAACCAAGCTCCTTGCAATGCTCCTCAATGATAGGATCCAGTTCCTCTAAAATAACCAGTTTCTCTACCTTTGCTGCAAAATCCAGAATCAGCTTTTTAGGAAGGGGATGAATCATTCCCAGCTTTAGGATGCAGGCGTTGTCACCAAACACTTCCTTAGCATACTGATAGCTTGTGGAAGAGGTGATAATACCCAGCTTGGTATCTCCCATCTCCACGCGGTTAAAATAACAATCTTCTGCAAGAGCCTGCAATTTTGCAGTTCTCTCCTCTACGAAGGGATGCTTCTTGATGGCATTTCCCGGCATCATAACATACTTTGCGATATTCTTTTCGTAGGGCTTCATCTCCGGAAGCACTCTGTCTGTGGTCTCCACCACACTCTGAGAATGTGCTACACGGGTACACATCTTGACAATGACCGGAGTATCGTATTCCTCAGAAAGCTCATAGGCTCTCTTGACAAATTCCAAGGCCTCAGCAGAATCTGATGGCTCTAACATAGGAACCTTTGCCGCAATCGCATAATGTCTGGAATCCTGCTCGTTCTGGGAGGAATGCATGCCTGCATCATCTGCAACGCAGATAATCATACCTGCATTGACTCCTGTATAGGAGCAGGTAAACAAAGGATCTGCCGCCACGTTTAAGCCCACATGCTTCATACCGCAAAAGCTTCTGCGACCGGCCAGGGATGCACCAAAGGCAACCTCCATGGCTACCTTCTCATTGGGTGCCCACTCACAATATATTTCTTCAAATTTCGCTGCTTCCTCGGTAACCTCCGTGCTGGGAGTACCGGGATAACTGGAAACCACACTACAGCCGGCCTCATATAAGCCACGGGCAAAAGCCTGATTTCCCAACATCAACTGTTTCATAGTATCTTCTCCTCATGTGTATCTCGCAAACCCGCACTGCGTGCTTACTGTCTGCTCATTGTCTGTCACAGTTCAGACCGCGCCATTCGCAAAGTCGCACCTGCGGTGCTTTCCGCTGCTACGCAGCTACCTTTGCTCATATTCTGGCGCTCATCTCATACCCTGTATACCAAGTAAATTTATGCGAGCATAATTTACTTGGTATACAGGGTATGGCTGAACTGTTATAGTATATCACTTTATCGCTTTAAAGTAAAGACTTATATCAAGCCCTTGAAATACCAGGTGAATTCCATCTCACCATTGCTTTTTACATGAAATTCCTCATGCACGGGAGCTCCCCAGGTGTCATCTCCGCCTACGCCAAGCTGTGCCTTGGAAAGCTTTACATACGTGTAATTAGCCGTTGGAAGCTCATTCGGGTGAAGTGCATTTTCCAATTCATGGGGGGTATAGTGCAGGACGGAGCACTCCATCTTATTAGCAGCCACTACAAAGCCCTGTCCTTTTTGATTTGTCAATTTGGCAAAGCGCACTCCGGTTCGGTTACCGCACTCCTGAGGTCTTAAGTATTTGGACAGATTATCGCTGACCTGATACTCATATACGCCAAGCTTTGCTCCCTTATCTCGATCCTGATAGCACTCCTTAGGGCCGTTTCCATAATAGGTTACCTGTTCAAAATCTGCATCCACCCGGAGCAGCATTCCAAATTCCGGCAGTTCAAGCTTTTCTCCGGCTTTTCCAATAGACTGTGTGACCTGAATGGTTCCATCCCCATACACTGTATATACCACCTTGCAAGGAGTTTCCTGATGATAGGGCAGTCTGACGCCCATTACCATCGTTACAGAGCCATCCTCATTTGTAATCGGTCCATCCATAGTAAACCCGCTGTGATACAGGCTGTCTAATTTCCAAAGCCCAAGGCCGTCCATCATGTGGTTGCCTCTGTCATTATCCACCGGGGCCCTCCAGAAATTGATGTCCGGTGCTGTCTTAATAAGCTCCTTGCCTCCGCACTTATAGGAAATAAAACCATTCCCTGCCCCGCAGGAGAACAACACCTCAAAGTGTTCCCCTATGACACCTACATTGTAGGTGCCGCGAACTACCCTTAGCTTCCCGGGTTCACAAAGCTTCACGCCGTAAACAGGCTCAGCTTCTCCCACTTGGAACACGCCCTGACCGAAGCCGATTTCGTAGCCGGCTTTCTCCCACAAGGTATCCTCCTTCAGCCGCACGCTGATGGTAACTGTGTACTCTCCCGGTTTTTCCGGCAAGGCAAAGGGCAGGGGATAGCTCTTCTTTTTGCCCGGGGCCAGGGAGATATCCAGAGCTTTCTCCTGAAGTCTTTCTCCCACACATTCTAAGATTGCTACAAAAACAAAGCGGTTTGTATTCACAAAGAGATTCTTATTCCACACGGAAAAGCTGTCTTTTTTCACCTTAACGGAGATATTTTGGTAGAGGTACTTTACCTCCTGCATTTTAGGAGACGGCTCCCGATCCTTGGCATAGCAGATGCCGTCTCCGCTGAAGTTGCCGTCATGGGGTCTGTCATCAAAATCTCCGCCGTACCCCATAAATTCATTTCCGTAACGGTCTTTTTTGAACAGTGCCTGGTCTATGTAATCCCAAATAAAGCCACCCTGGTAAGCACTGGTTTCCTCATCTGCCAGCTCTGTATATTTGAACATACCTCCCAGAGAATTGCCCATAGCATGCATATATTCACAGCAGATAAAGGGCTTCTCCGGATGCTCCTTCACAATGTTTTTGATATCCTTTACCTTGGTGTACATCTGGCTTTCCACATCGGATGTATCAGGATATCTCCTATCGTGAACGATTCCCTCATACTGCACAATGCGGCCCGGGTCCTTCTCTTTGAAAAAGCAGGACATATCGTAAATATTCTTGCCGCCATAGGCCTCGTTACCACAGGACCAAATCAAAATAGCCGGATGATTCTTGTCCCTCTGGTACATAGAATTGGCTCTGTCCAGCATAATCTCGTGCCACTCCGGCCTATCTCCCGGAACCACCTCTGCCTTGTCAGCCGCCCCTCTGGCCGCCGGCTCCCAGGAAGCGTGGGACTCCAGATTACACTCATCAATCATATAGATTCCATATTGGTCGCATAATTCATACAAATAGGAAGTGTTGGGATAATGGCTTGTCCTGATGGCATTGATATTATTGCGTTTCATGGTCACCACATCCTGCAGGATTTCCTCCCTGGAAATAGCCCGACCTGTCTTGGCACTAAAGTCATGCCTATCTACACCCTTAAAGACGATTCGCTTCCCATTTAACAGCATTCTGGCGTCCTTGATTTCAAATCTGCGGAATCCCACCTTTAGAGGAATCACTTCCTGCATCACGCCATCTTTATCAAAAACGCCCAAATGAAGCTCATACAAATTCGGGCTTTCTGCGCTCCAAAGCTTAGGCTTTTCCACCTCATAGGTGAAATCATTCTTTCCCGGCTTAAGGTCTTCTTGTCCTTCTACTAGGGATTTTTTATTCTGTCGCATCAAAAGGCGCAGGGACCCGCCGTCTGAGCTGGTTACCTGCAGCTTCAGGGTAGCGTTTTCGTAAGCATCATCTAACAGTGTCTCTACCTTCACATCCTCAAGGTGAAGCTTTGGCTTGCTCACCAGCCACACATCTCTGAAAATACCAGAAAAGCGGAAAAAGTCCTGGTCCTCGCAGAAGCTTCCGCCACACCATTTAAAGACGAGAAGGGCCAGTTTATTGTTTCCATCAGTAAGGTAAGGTGTCAATTCAAACTCTGAGGGCGTAAAGCTGTCCTCAGCATAGCCCACATAGTGTCCGTTGCACCAAAGTGCCATAGCACTCTCCACCCCTTGAAAGGAAATGCAGATTTTCTCTCCCTGCATCTGTTTCGGCACCACAAACTCTCTCACATATTGCGCCACCGGGTTAAATCTCCGTGGTATCTCCCGGTAAGGCACCTCTTCCCTTCCGTCCCAAGGATAAGGCACATTGCTGTACTGAGGGGCATCATAGCCCTGCAGCTGAATATGTCCCGGCACCTTGATAAAATCCCATGTGCTACAGTCATACTCCGGCGCCTCAAAGCCGTGAAGTATCTCTTCAAAGTTTTTGGCATAATGAAAGTTCCAAGTGCCGTTCAAGCTTTGAAAGAAGCTGCTGTTCTTCTGCTCCCCTTCCTCAAGGCTACGATACCATATGTGGTCAGAATGAGCATCCAGCCTGTTTTCACGGAAAAAGTCTGTCTTTCGTACCTTCTCAAAATCAAACATAACCCCTGTCTCCTTTGAATTTTCTTCGAAAAAAGGACACTTGCTATAGCAAATGTCCTTCCTATTAGAGCAGATAACGGGAATCGAACCCGCCTCTCCAGCTTGGGAAGCTAGCATTCTA
>CAMAHO010000056.1 GCA_945834545.1 uncultured Lachnospiraceae bacterium
CACCAACTACTATGTTGGCACCGTCTCGAGTATCATAATGTACAATGTACTCATTCGAGTTAAGATACGGACCTTCTCCGCCCCCCTGTGCATTGAAATCTATAAAGACGCAGCAGAATTTATTATCACTAGTTGTTGCTGGCAGTTGTACAACCTGAGACTTGGTTGCAAAACTACTATATTTTTCACCACCATCTACTCTGATTTCTCTGGGATCATTACCGGTCCAGCTTAAGTTGATTGAACTTGTATCGCCACCCATACGCACCTTCATCAGGTTTCCGTCAACAATCTTATCATCATCAGCAATACCATCTATTGTAACAGGACAATTATCTGTAGCTTCGCACACTACCTCAACAATAATCGGTTTTTCATTTGTCCCATCAAATGCATCATATACCGACCAACGAATATCTACATCAAAGGGATCATTCGTTTCAGGAGTAAAGGTGAATTTTCTGTTATTATCAGTCAATGTAATTGGATACTCACCTGAGCCCGGATTTGTGCGATATACTTTATCGCCAGTTTCAGTGTGCACATAAATTGCAACCACAGGTGTTTTGTCTGCCCTGTCTGCAGGTGGATTGAGCTGGAATACTAATGGAGTATTCATTGTAAAAGTTTTCTTTTCACCCTCGGTCACTTGCCCCTCACCAACTACTATGTTGGCACCGTCTCGAGTATCATAATGTACAATGTACTCATTTTGGCCAAGTTGTGATGGAGGATTATCCTCCCCCTCCGCCTGCGCACTCAGGCTGCTGGTATAAAACCCGCCAATCACCAGCGCCATGCTAAGCAGATATGCCAGTCCTTTCTTTAATCTTCTTAACCCTTCCATGTTCTTCCTCCTTTTCTATCCCTATCCAAAATCTTATAGTATTCCGTCTCCACCGCAGGTGGGGCAGCTTCCCTCACCCCAACAAATCGGGCAAATATGCTTCAGCTCACCCTTGCACCAGGAACATAAAAAGGTTCCCTTTCCGCCACAGGCATCACAGGATATCCTTCCGCTTCCGTCACAGTGCTGACAGTCAGCGCCCCCGGCTCCCTTACAGCCGTGACAATTGATAATGGCAGTTCCCTTACAGACTCCACAGGACTCGATTCCGTTGTCACAGGCCTTGCAGTTCACAATCGTTGTGCCGTTACATTCCTTACAGTTGTTGCCGGTTCCGTTGCAATCACTGCATACCACCGGTGCGGCAATCCCTGTCTCTTTCTCCAGCTTTTCATTGACCGCAACCTCTACGGATGATTCCAGGGAAATTTCCCGCTCCGTACAGACGATCTCCAATATCTCGTTGGCTGTCTGGGACACCTCCAACAGAATTGTGGTATCAAAGCTTTCCTGTATATCTTCACTGACCTTGGAAAGCTCAATTACAACTGTGGCATCCTCCTTGATGTAGCCCTTCTCAGCAGTTGCATTCATTAGGAGCTTCATTCCTTCCTCCAGTTTGTTTCCCACGATTTCCTCTTCCTTGTAGGCATCGACTGCATCCTGGTTCAGGTAGGCAATTCCCACCACCGTGTTTTCCGCGTCAAAATACAATTCCACCAAGGGGTTGATACTTACTGTCAGGGAATAGGCATAGGTTTCGGGAATGATATCATAGCTGATTTCTTCCTCCGTCTCTGAATCCACTGTTTCCTCTGAGGTTGCTGCATCCGTGCTCTCCCTCGTATCCTGACTCTCCTGGATGGACGCCTCCGGCTCCTGGACTTTACTCTCCTGAATACTTTCTATTGTCTGATTAAGATTCTCCGCCGCAGGTTGTCCCTGTCCGCATCCGACCAGCAATTCCGCCCATATTAACAGGGCACTGCACAACCAGCCAACCAATCTCTTTTTCATCTAACTCCTCCGACTCTATGTAAACCCAATTTGCATAAACAAAAATGCTGCGTAGCTACCCCAAAAGGCAGTCACACAGCATATATTATACGGATTCTCACCAAAAATAGAAGTTGACAAATGTCTCAACTTTCAGATATTTCCATAATTTATTTCTTCTGGTTCCACTGATAAAAGCACTGGACGATTCCCACCCTGGTCTTCGTCCCGGTTTTCTCATTCAAAGCCTGGATGTGACGATACAGTGCCGCCCTGGAAATCGCCATCTGGGCTGCCACCTCCTGCACTGCATCCTCGGATTGCAGGAAGATTCGGAGCAATTCCTCTTCTCGTTCCGTCAGTGCGTATTCCTTAGCAAACAAGGAAACATCCCTCTCCTGGGGTATCAGCGAGGTATCCTTATCCTCTTTCTTCTCGTTCCAGTGAAGCTGTCTTTCATATCCCAATAGAACCACGCTGAGCAGGCCCAAAAGGGCCAATGCTACAATCATAATGACAATACTGTCAGAAGCTAACAGGGCAACAGAAATTGCAGAAGTTATCAGGGCACAGAGATTGTTTATCCCCCGTCCCAGACCGGCCCACAGCTTAGGATGCCTGCAATGTACTGACATATCCATGAAGCCGGAGGTAAAGAATACCACAAAAAAACCGGCAGAAACATAAAACATGATAAGGCCAATCAGAAAGCTTCCGTCAAAAGCAAGGATGACAATGGCAATCACCGCCAGTATGGAAATTAAGTACATCATATGAGTCATATACCTTCGATTGCAGATATCATACAGAAAACCTGCTGCCAGCCCACTTACTGCCAAAATCAATCTGGGCCACTGTCCGATGTTAAACTCGCCGCTGGAATGCACCAGGGTAACTGCATTATCCAAGGTAGAAAACAGACAGGTCATAAGCAGTACGCAGGCAATCAATAAGAATCCGCCCACTACCGGTTTATTTATTTCAAAGGTTTCCCTTTGCTCCCGGCACAATACTCCCAGGTTTCTCTCCGGCTTTGTCTTTTGCCAAAACAGTAACACGATAAATCCAAAGCTACCCACCACCAGCATCAATAGCTTACTCAGACTACTGCTCATCAGGTTGGTATGGATATATTGCAGTGACACGCCAAGGGCGTAGGAAAATCCCGCTACCCTTGCCAGATACCGAAAATCGGTTATGACCTGGGTTGCCAAAAAGCAGACTCCATTTCCGAAATAACCTAAAACCAGGAAACACACTGCCCCTGCCCAAAAGATAACCGCATAAGTTGTTCCCGTTTGAATCACATACACACTTCCAAGCACCAGCAGGAAGCAAACCACGGGGACAAGGAATTGAACTACCTCAGCAATCCGTTTTCCCAATATAGGAAACAGGAAATCGCTCAGCACAGGATACAACAAATACCCCAGCACACTGATACCCAGCATGAGATTCTGGGCTGTAACAACCTCCGCAGAACCTGCTCCGATTCCTGCCAGACAGTCGTCAAACAAAAATTCAATCCCCAGAAACAGGAAATGGAACAGAGCCATAGATGCCATTACAATGATGTTTTTTCTGTGAATGAGCCATTTCATCCTCTAAAATCACCTCAAATTAAAACACAAAAAACCACGCCAAAACCACAATTCCCAGGGCAATCCGGTACCAGCCGAATACCGTAAAATCATGCTTTTTGATATAGGCCATCAAAGCCCTTACAATGAGCATGGATACCACGAAGGAAACCACCGTGCCCACGGCCAAGACCAAAAGCTCCAAGCCGGTAAAATCAAAGCCAAACTTTACCACCTTAAGGAGACTTGCACCAAACATCACGGGGATTCCCAAAAAGAAGGTAAACTCTGCTGCCGTTGTCCTGGCAATCCCTATCATAATGGCACCTAGGATGGTGGCGCCGGACCTGGAGGTGCCGGGCAGGGCTGCTGCCACCAACTGACAGAAACCGATGATGAGAGCTGCCGTATAGGTAATCTCCGACAAATCCGTAACCTTAGCCTGACGGTTTTGATTCCATTTCTCAATGACAAGAAATAGGATACCTACTACAATCAACATGACTGCAACTACCACAGCCTTTATGGTAACGGTACTTCCGGGGAGGGTAGCTCCAAAGATTTCTTCTACTGTATCATCAAAAAGCACTCCGTAGATTACCGCCGGTATGCAGGCCACCACAATTTTTACCCACATCCAAAAGGCGTCTGCGCTGATGGCAATGCCAAAGAGAGCCGGGTCCTTCCTGGATTTCTTAATCCCTCCGGGCTTCATCTCCTGATTTTTCTTGAAATACAACGGCCAGATTTTGTTCCAGAAAAGAACTACAATGGAGAGAATCGCTCCCAGCTGTATCACCACATCAAACATATCAAAAAAGCCTTCACTGACATTCTGAAAGGGCAGAATCTGCTCCACCAAAATCAAGTGACCGGTACTGCTGATAGGCAGCCACTCTGTAATTCCCTCCACTATTCCGTAGATAATTGCTTTGATTATTTCCAGCATGCGTCTCGCTCCTTCATTGAACATTTTCTATCTCTAGTTGATATAAAGCTTCAGCGACACTTTCGCTTTTTAGCCTCTTCCGTACTCTTCCTTCACAAATCTTCTCAAGGCATCCAGGGAGCGGATGACCTTTTCTGTATCAATGCAGTAAGCCATTCTGAAATACCCGGGTGCGCCGAAGCTGTCAGCCGGCACCAGTACCAGATCGTATTTTAGGGCCTTTTTACAGAATTCATTGGCATCCTCCTCCAAAGCCTTGGGGAAAATATAGAAGGTTCCGCCGGGCTTCACGCAGGTAAATCCCAGCTCCATCAAGGTGTCATAGATAAGATTCATATTTGTCTCATAGACACTTAAATCTGCAGTCTGGTCCAAAACCTTGGATACTGCCAGCTGAATGATGGAGGGAGGACAGTTGTGTCCGATTCCTCTTGAAATCTGTCCACACATATATACCATATCCTCTGCATCCTTGCAGTTGGGATGGATTGCCACATAACCGATACGCTCTCCCGGCAAGGACAGGGACTTGGAGAAGGAATAGCACATAATGGTGTTGTCATAGAATTTGGAAACACAGGGTGCATCCACCCCTTCAAAAATAATCTCACGGTATGGTTCATCGGAGATCAAATAAATGTCGTGGCCATACTCCTGTGACTTTCTTCTCATAATATCCGTCAAGGTCTGAATGGTCTCTGTGGAATACACAATACCGGAAGGGTTATTGGGGGTATTGATCAGTACAGCCATCACCTTTTCGGTCAGCATCTCCTCAAAGGCCGGCACATTAATCTGGAAGGTCTCCGTGTTGGGAGGCACGACCTTAAGCACAGCTCCGGTCAGATTGACATAGGGATTGTATTCCGGAAAGTATGGTGCAAAGGTCAGAATCTCATCCCCCGGCTCTGTCACCAGTCGGAAGGCATGGGATAGGGCACCGGCAGCACCGCTTGCCATAAAGATATGCTCCTTGCGGTAGGGAATGCCAAAGCGTTTCTCCAGGGATGCCGCAATGGCCTCTCTGACGGAAGTGATACCCAGGCTGGGGCTGTAGCCGTGCAAAGTCATGGGGTCCTCCTCCTGAAGCATCCTTACCATCTCATCCGTAAAGGCCTGGGGAACCGGCACTGAGGGATTACCCAAGCTGTAATCAAACACATTTTCATAGCCAATTTCCTGCCCTCTGGCAGTGGCAAACTCCGAAAGATTTCGAATCACTGATTTTTTGGATAACATATCCTTATACTTTTGTACTAACATACTCTATTCCTTTCTATGTGATACCTTTCTTTTTATGATTTTATCTTTCTTCTCTGAGGGATAATGATAGCACTTTATTTCAAAAGCTATATCTTTTTATATCTGATGCCTTACCACAGCATACTCATCATCCAGCCGGTAATAAGGGCATTCCCTCTGGCTTCCGGACAGAAACCGATACATCTCATCTTCATCCAGATTGACGAGACAGCAGTAGCATTCGTAATCCTCATCATATACATAATTGACACAGCTGTCACAACTGGTCGCCGCCATTCTGGCCTTCCTTTCCGGGAGCACAATTGCTTCCTTACCTAACTTTATATCCTATTGAAACAATCTGCCTTTGGAAAGAGCTTACTTATGCAGATAGCTGTAAATCTCTCTCTTCCCAACGCCTCTGTCCTTGGCCACCTGCTTCATGGCCTCCTTGGAATCCATACCCTGCTTTTCATAATAGGCCATATGGTCTTCAATGGTCATTTTCTCCCACTCTGCAATGGCCTGGGCCTTCTTTTCCTCCCTGCTTTTGCCTTCCAAAACCAGAACATACTCTCCTCTGGGTTCTTCCGTCTGGTAATGTGTTACCGCTCCCTCTAAAGTAGTGGCAAACACGGTCTCGTGCTTTTTGGTAAGCTCCTTGCATAGGGTGATACGCCGATTTCCCAGGGTGTCCCACAAATCCTGCAAGGTTCCTACCAGGTGATGAGGCGCCTCATATAAGATAATCGTCCTGGATTCCTCCCGTAGCTCTTCCAAAATCTCACGGCGGGACTTCTTTTCAGCAGGCAAAAAGCCCTCGAAACAAAATCTTCTGGTACATAAGCCGGAAAGTGTCAGCGCTGTGATACAGGCGGCAGGCCCCGGCAGGGATGTGACCGGGATACCCTGCTCCATACAGAAGGCCACCAAGACCTCTCCGGGATCCGAGATGGCCGGCGTTCCGGCATCGGTAATCAAGGCAATGTCCTGCCCTGCTAATAGTTGAGACACTAATTGCTTGGCTTTCTCTACCTTATTAAACTCGTGATAGCTAGTCATGGGAGTGTGGATATCAAAATGGTTCAACAGCTTGATACTGTTTCTGGTATCCTCAGCTGCAATCAAATCCACCTGCTTTAAGGTCTCCACCACTCTCGGCGACATATCGCCAAGATTTCCGATGGGCGTGGCACATATATATAAAGTTCCCATGACCTTCCTCCTTTTACAACCCAGTTCTTAAGCCCTTACTACAGGGTTCCTACGGATTATACATCCACCTTGTCGACAAGCTTAATACCCATAGACCTCATAGATTTCCGGCATATATACCCCCGGCTCCTTGTACACAATGAGAGGTTTCTCTACCTTCATTCTGGGATTTCCTCCCCGCACCGCCTCGATTAACACCATATTGGGCTCCTTGTCCACAAAGGGATAGACTAGCTGCATTCGTTTGGGCTCCAATTTATGTTGTGACAATGTTGTCATAATTTCCGGGAGTCGAAAAGGACGATGCACCAGGAAAAAATGCCCGCCGGGCTTTAACAGCTTCGCCGTCACTCTCACCACATCCTGAAATGTACACAAAATTTCATGTCTGGCGATAGCCTTTGGACCCTCCGGGTTTTGCAGTCCGTGCTGCCCAATCATATAGGGGGGATTGCAGGTGATACAATCAAAGGAAGCTGCCTCAAATAAGGTGTCCGCTTCCTTGATATCTCCCGTCACAATTTCAATCTTGTGGGATAGGGAGTTTAGTTCCACACTCCTTCTCGCCATGTCAGCACTTTCCTCCTGGATTTCCAAGGCGGTAAGCTTTCTGCAACCGTACTTTGCCTCCATCAACAGAGGAATAATCCCGGTCCCGGTACCCAGGTCCAGCAGACTGTCCGTTTCCTTTGCGCAGGAAAAGCCGGTTAGCAGGACGGCATCCATTCCAAAGCAGAACTTGTCCGGATGCTGGATAATGCGATAGCCATTCCGCTGTAGATCGTCTATTCTTTCGTTTTCTTTAAGACTGACCTTCTCCACGCTGTCCTTTCCCTTCCTGCGTCGATTTATTGCGGTTTCTGTTGTAGTATCTGTTTCTCTGTCTTCTTCTCTTTTCAGGATTTTCCAAATTACCATTGGACTGCTCTGTTTTTTCCTGAGCACCCCTCTCCTGTTCCGCTCTTTCCCGTCCGGGTTTCTGTCGTTCCGTTCTATCCTGTCTGGGCTTTTCATGCTCACGGTGATTTCTATCCGGTTTTTCCCGGTCAGGCCTTGAACCCAAACTGCCTTCCTTATCTCCCTGGGCTTTGTTATCGTGTTCCTTATCCCCTTGAGCTTTGTTGCCCTGTTCCGGATTCCTGTGGGTGTTTTTATGACGGTCTCTTGGTCGATTTCTGGTATCCCTATGTTCTCTGGTACCGGAATTCTCCTTCCCCTCCTCTTTGTCGTCGTTCTTATCGTCTCTATCCTTCTTCGCTCTTTCCTCCAAGGGAGTAACTATCTGCTTCTCTTCCAGGAATTCCTCTTCCTCCTGCTCCAGCTTCTTAAGCTCCACCATCTCTTCCTTGGTAAGCTCAAGCTTGTCCTTTCGTCCGTGCTTTCTGCGGAAGGTCAGTTTATCTACCTCGTATTCCTTGAGCTCCTTCTCGTCACCCACTTCCACCAAAACCTTCACCAGCTGGCGCAGTACGTTGACGCTCTGAACCTCACCCTTTAAGCCATCCTCTGTGGAAACCGTATCACCGATTCCCGGCAGATTGCGGTTTAATTCTTCGTAGGTTTCTTCCTCATTCTTTAAGCAGCACATGAGTCTGCCACAGACGCCGGAGATCTTGGTGGGATTGAGAGACAAATTCTGTTCCTTGGCCATCTTAATGGATACGGGAACAAAATCAGCCAGGTAGCTATGACAGCACAGCGGTCGGCCACAGACACCGATTCCACCCATAATCTTTGTCTCATCGCGAACGCCAATCTGACGCAGCTCAATTCGGGTCTTAAACACTGCTGCCAAATCCTTCACCAGCTCGCGAAAATCGATACGACCATCTGCTGTAAAGTAAAACAGCACCTTATTGTTATCAAAGGTATATTCTGCATCAATCAGCTTCATATCCAATTCACGCTTACGAATTTTTTCCAAGCAGATTTTGAAGGCTTCCCTCTCCTTCTGACGGTTCTCCTTTTCCTGCTCCTTATCTCTCTGGGTAGCCAGGCGAAGTACCGGCTTTAGAGGCATAACCACCTTTTCTTCCTCCACTTCCTTTGCTCCCACAACGACTGTGCCAAACTCAATTCCTCTGGCCGTTTCTACAATAACCTGATCCCCTCTCTTAATCTCAAATTGCAGGGGATCAAAGAAATAAATCTTTCCTGCGGTACGAAACCGTACTCCAATCACCTTTATCATCATCTATCAACCTCACTTTACATTTTGCAACGCTTATGCGCTGACTTTTTATTTTACCATAAAACCAAAAAGAATGCCAGAGGGGACATGGGGGGACAGTGGGGGTCAAACGGACCTGTCCCCGATGTCCCCCACTGTCCCCGCATGCTTACCCCTTCTCTCGAATTGTGGTAAACAATAATTCCATAGTTAACTCAAAATTCACGTTGGCACTGATTCTGCTCTTTGCCTTCTCCAACGCCTGAAGGACCTCCTCAATCCCCTCATAACTGCTTCGTTTCGCCACCTTGCGAATGGAAGAAACCTCGTCGCGAAACACCAGATGATTGGGATTATTTGTGGCCTTAAAGAGCAGTACATCCCGATACCAAACCATAATGATGTCCAGATAATCGTTCAGCTGAAGCTTATACTCCTTACTCAGCTTATTGACAGCTGCAACGATCTCATAGAACTCCATACTGTCCACATACTTTAACAGCGACAGGGCTTCCTGCTTAATGTTTTCAAAATCCTCACTGGAAGCCAAATCCTTCGCCTTGCCGATGTTTCCTCTGGCAAAAGCGACACAGATCTGTGCCTGATAATCTGTTATCTGTAACTGCTCCATCAGATATTTCTGTACCAGCTCATCAGCAACAGGCTTCATATTTAGCACTACACAACGACTTAATACGGTTTGCAGCAATGCGTTCAGGTTGGATGTCAGCAGGAGAATCACCACATACGCCGGTGGCTCTTCAATGGTTTTTAACAAAGCATTTTGCGCCTGCTGATTCATCTTTTCTGCTTCATTAATAATGTAAATCTTATAAGGTCCCTTGTAGGGTTTAATATAAACATCCCCATTAATCTGTTCCCGTATATCATCCACCGAAATGGTATTGGGTTTCTCGTGGGTCAATGTGATGATATCCGGATGGTTTTTGCTCTCTGCCTGCTTACAGGAGATACATTTTCCGCAGGGCTCAATCCCCTTTTCCTCGCACTGTAATGCTGCCGCAAATATATTGGCGATATACTCTTTTCCGGAGCCCTTTTCCCCATGTAAAATATAGGCGTGGGAAATTCTTCTGCTGGATAATGCTCCCTGCAGGCTTTCTTTTATCTGCTGTTGTCCAATCACATCTCGAAATTGTCTCATCTTAATCTCCATTCCACCGCCTTCGGATGGCGGCATGAATAGTAATGAAAGTTTTACTGTTCTCGTCCAAGGCATTCCACTATTCATCCTACACTAGGTAAAGATATCTAACAGTAAGCCTCTGATTTCACCGATTTTATTGAGAATGGCCAGGTGGTCCTGCTCATCCTTCATCAACTCCTGCGCTAATTCATCCAGATTTTGATCAATCAGCCTTATGATTCCATAAACCCTGTGACGCCCTCTGCGGTCCAGGTAGTTCTCTCTGGAAAAGCTGTGGGATCTTGTCACCACCTCATTCATAAACTCCTTAATCAGTCCCCGATAATGCTTCATATCCCGGACATCACGCTTTTTTGCCAGCTTTTCGCCGGACATGGTAATCTCCTCCATAAGGACATTCAATCTGGCCTGTAAATCCGCTTCTTCAATTTTACTACTGAGAGTAAACTTAAAGGTACCGTCTGTTTCCACCGGTGCCTTGGTTTGCTCCACGGGAGTCGGCTGACTCACCTGATTTACTTTAATATCCATGTATTAACCCTCTACCTCTATGTAGGCCAGAATCTCCTCCAGACAATCCTGCCAGCGGTTGTTCACAAAAGTTCTCGTAATACCTGCTTGGGCAATTTTTTCAGGAGAAAAATCCTCTTTGTCAGCCAGAAACCGTCTGCACATCTCCTCATACTTAGGCACTTCCTGCTGTCTCTCACGATCCAGGGCTCTTTGAAGCCTCTCCCCATCATCTAACTCAATCAAGAGGGGCACAAGGACCTGTTCTCCGAAATATTCCTTCATCTTTATATATGCTTCCAGGGTTCCTATCATAACATAATCATGATGCTGATAATCAATCTGGCCCTCGTCCACTGTAAAGTATCTCCACATACCATGGTAGGTATTGTAGGCCCGTTCCTCAATCACCTTCCCGGTTTCCCGAAACCTCTGATAGCCCTCTTCATCGGTAAAGTGATATTCCACGCCCTCCTGCTCCCCTGCCCGGATAGGCCGGGTGGTATAAGGTACTATGTTTTTTAGCGGATGCTTCTTTTGCTGTATCAGCTTGGAAAACAAAGTGTCCTTTCCGGTAGAGCTCTTACCCATCAAATAAAATATTTTACCCATACAAATGCTCAATCTTTCTTCGTATAATCTATGTATTCCACGCTTTTGGAATTCCTGTCAAGGGATGAATCAACACTTCATACTCTCATAAAATCATATCATTTCCTTACTCTGTAACGCAACAGACACAGGGGCGATCATTTAGGAACTGAATCCCCTCTAATTCAAAATTCTTTTTCATATAGTTGCGTATTAAGTTCACATGCTCTTTTGTAATCTCTTCTCCGGGAGCAAACATGGGAATTCCCGGGGGGTATAAGGTAACGAACTCGCCTGCCACTCTGCCCTCAGCGTAATCCAGCTGAACCCAGTTCTTCTCCATATCCCAGGCTTTTGACAGAGGGTACACAACCTTTTGTGTCCCAGGATTGTAACCGTCCGAGGCT
>CAMAHO010000057.1 GCA_945834545.1 uncultured Lachnospiraceae bacterium
TAACTGGGAGAAAGGGAATGATCCAATTACCATCTAAGATAATTGGATTATACGTAATAAAATGGATATAGAAAAAGTTACAACAAAAGATGCTAAGCAACTACTGGAAATCTATGCTCCCTATGTGGAGAATACAGCAGTTTCCTTTGAATATGAGGTGCCCGGAGTACAAGAGTTTGAAAATAGAATAGAAGCTATTTCATCAGAATACCCTTACCTCAAGGCTGCTGATGGGGATGAAATCTGGGGGTATGCCTATGCAGGCCGTTTTAAGGCAAGAAGGGCTTACGACTACTCTGTTGAGACAACGATTTACATCAGACAGGACAAGCGGGGACTGGGAATCGGCAAAGCTCTGTATCGTGTGCTGGAGGCGTCCCTTTTGGATATGGGAATTCTTAATATGAATGCTTGCATTGCCGTGCCCAGAACGAAGGATGAGCATCTGACAAATGACAGTCGTTACTTCCATGAGAAGATGGGCTTTTCACTGGTGGGAACTTTTCATAATAGTGGGTATAAATTTCACACCTGGTATGATATGATATGGATGGAAAAAATGCTTGGGGAACATAGGGCAGAACCGGATAAGGTGAGGCTTGGAGAGTGGAAAATACCGAGATATTTAGCCAAGTTCGGTGACACTATAGGATTATAGTGTTTACGCGCATAAAATCCCAATTGAAATCATTTAAGAGAAAATGAACTCTCATAATACAGAGGGTGAAAAGATAAAAGGGTTAATGCCGAAAGTTTAGGGGTTGAAAGACCTAACTGAATTTCACTAGAAACAGAGATTGAACACCTCATAAGGGATAAACTATAAAACAAAATGAAAAAGAATCGGAATAAGCCGAAGACGGAAATTCATTTAATTAAGTAGGAATAAATCGCATGGGAAGCAAAGAAAACAAAAGAGACAATTTCATATTGCAGGCAGGTTTACTGGCAGCAGCAGGTATGATTAGCCGCATTATCGGTCTTTTGTATAGAAGCCCTTTGAATGCAATCATTGGCGAGAGAGGACTTGGCTTTTATCAGTCGACCTATGAGTATTATACGATTGTGCTGTTGATTTCTTCTTACAGCATTCCGGCGGCAATTTCTAAGGTGATTGCGGGAAAGCTTGCGGTAAAGGAGTATCGAAATGCACACAGGATTTTCAAGGGAGCGTTGCTGTACACATCGGTGGTCGGATTTGTGGGAGCGCTGTTTCTCTTCCTTGGAGCGCCGGCCTTGGTGGATAAAGAGGTGGTTCCTGTACTCAGAACCTTTGCACCCACCATCTTTTTCTATGGATTTTTGGGTGTCCTTCGCGGGTATTTTCAAGCGCATAAGACCATGGCTCAGACCTCTGTCTCTCAGATACTGGAGCAGATAGTGAATGCTGTGGTCAGCATTGGAGCGGCGTGCAGCTTAATTTTTATGACAATGGGTACTTTGGAAGAGCCGGCAGAGCTTACGGGACAGATTGAGCGGGCAAGAAGTGGTGCCATTGGCAGTGCAATGGGCACAGGTGCCGGTGTAGTGGCAGGGTTACTTTTTATGCTATGGGTGTATCATCTAAACAAAAGGACAATTAAGAGGCGTATTCAACAAGACACCCATACCCAGGAGGATTCCTACAGAAGCATATTCAAAACAATCACCTTGGTTGTGACACCGTTTATTTTAAGCACAGCCATTTATGATTTAAGCAAGCCAATCAATAACTCTCTATATACGAAAATATTACCGGGTATGAAGAATGTGGTTCTTTATGGAGGGCAGGATGTGTACACAAAATGGGGGATTTTTTCGGGAATTGCCGTGACGGTATCCAATATCCCCATAGCTTTTGCCTCCGCTATGGCCTCCGCTATGATACCTTCCATAGCCCAGCTGGTTTCTGCCGGGGATATGAAGCAAGCCAAAGAGAAAATAGCGCAGGCAATCAAGACCACCATGGTGGTATCGATTCCCTGCGCTGCGGGTTTGTTTTCACTGGCAAAACCTATCGTGTATCTTCTTTTTCCGAGACCGGATGAGGTGATTGATCTTGCAGGAAATCTCCTCATGGCCTTAGCTGTATCTGTTGTGTTATACTCCTTATCCACACTGGGGAATTCCATCTTGCAAGGGCTGGGCAGAGTAAATGTACCTATGATCAACAGTGCTGTTGCGTTATTGGTTCAGACCATTGCAGCCTTTGCACTGCTATGTTTTACCGACCTGGATTTGTATAGTTTAGTGATTGCTAATACCCTGTATGCAGGAATTGTGTGTATTCTAAATCAGTGGGCTGTAAGAAGGACCTGCGGATATCGACAGGAATGGTTGAGAACAATCTTGATTCCCATAGCCTCAGCGGCTCTCATGGGAGGCGTAGCTAGGGGCGTCTTTGAAGGTCTTTTGCTCCTGATTAAGTCCTCAAGGATTGCAGTCATCTTTGCAATTGTTGTTGCCGTGCCGGTTTATTTTACAGCCTTATTGCTGCTAAGAGGCTTAAACGAGGAAGAACTAAGAGCCTTCCCCAAGGGACATTTGTTAGCTAAACTTGCCAAGAAACTAAGGTTGCTACGATAGCAATAAGTGGAACCGAGCCACTGTATAAAAACGACCCCTCTTCGGATTGAGTGCCCACCGCGGATTTGTGTGTTTGTATGCAGACCGTGTAATGCTGTCAATCCTTAACGAGTGTGTTTTGCATGTTTACACCCCGTTACGGTGCGATTCGGGCGAAAGCGGGTTTGCCTCTATTTCACTTCCCGAATTCCTGAAATATCGGAATCTATGACCAGGGAATAATTAGTGTAGTATATTACGAAGCCGGGCTTTGCACCAGCCGGCTTTTTTACATGCTTTTTTTGAATGTAGTCAATTTCCACCTTTTCCTGTTCACGGCCCTTGGAGTAGTAAGCAGCCAGACGGCCTGCCTCCTCAAAGGTGCGGTCAGGAAGCTGAGCAGCTCCATCTAGTTTCACCACCACATGGGAGCCGGGCATTCCCTTTGCATGGAACCACCAGTCGTTTCCGGTGGCAAATTTGAAGGTCAGCTCATCGTTTTGGAGATTGTTTTTGCCAACATACATGTGAAAGCCATCGCTGCTGATATAATGGAAGGGTTTGCTGGTTACCCTTTCTTTTTTTGCGTTTCCTTTTCTGCGGATGTAGCCGCTTTGCACTAATTCTTCCTTTATCTGCACCAAATCTTCCTCGCGAAGGGCGATATCCAGTGAGGTCAGAATGGATTCCAGGTGGACAATCTCGTTTTTGACCTCCTCAGTCAAAGTGCTTAAGGCCTCATAGGTTCTCTTGTATTTCTGATATTTGTCAAAATATTTCTTCGCATTTTCCGTGGCACTGAGGGTCTCATCCAGGGGAATGGTTAAAGGTTCGTTGGTGTAATAGTTGATTACCTGGATGGATTTATCTCCCGGCTTTGCACTGTAGCCGTAGGTGTTTAAAAGTTCTCCGTAGATGCGGTAGGTTTCTCTTTTTTCCGTATCCTTCATCTGCTTACATTGCAAATCGTATTTCTTCACATTTCGTTCCAGGGCAGTTTGGACAATTCTGCGCAAATCGGAGGAACGCTGGCGGATTCGGGTGATAGCATTCTTTTCCGCATAAAAGGCCTCCAGCAGGGAGGACATGGTAGGGAATTCACGTTTCGTTATCTGCCGGGTGTGAAAGATGGAGAGGGGCAGGGCAGCATATTCTATAGGCTTCCCCATTTCATAATAGGCTGTGGGATGAAAGGCTCCTTTCTGTATGGCATTCATCTGCGTCTTGAAAATGTGAAAAAGCTTCTCCAAAGCTGCTTTGTCGCAGGCTTGTACCGAGGTGTCTCCGTCCAAGTCAGCTAAATGGCACAGCTCTTGGGCAAATACCGGAGAAATGCCCATATAGCTTTGGTAGATTGCCTTGTATAAGGGCATAGCTTTTGTACTAAGACTACCAATGAAATCTTCAAGGTTTTCCTGCAAAGGATTCCTTTTGTCATCTCCCTGAACCATAAAATACTGTCTGCCGGGAAGGACTTCCCTGACACTGCTGACAGAGGAGCTGATATGTTTAATGGCATCCAAAATGACATCATTTTCATCCACAAAAATCAGGTTGCTGTGCTTTCCCATAAACTCAGCAATCAAATATTTTCGCTTTAGGTCCCCCATTTCGTCCAGGTGTTCCACCTCGATGCGAATGATTCGCTCCAAACCGGGTTGGGTAATAGAAAGAATTCGACCATTTTGTATGTGCTTTCTAAGCAGCATACAAAAATTAGGGGCTGTCATAGGGCTTTGCTTATTCTCACCCGCCAGATACAGAATCGGCAGACTTGGATCTGCTGACAGCAACAGTCGAAAACTGCCTTGTGGCGACTTAATCGTCAGAAGCAGCTCATCCTTTTCCGGCTGGGCTATTTTGGAGATGCGCCCCTGAGATAACAGTGTATTTAGTTCATAAACCATATTTGCAATGGTAATTCCATCAAAAGCCATTTAGAAGTCCTTTCTCTGCCTATGCAGGGTCCATAGTCATTATCTACCCTGAGCAAATGAAAGCAGGGGAGTTTTTACAAACCGGATATCGTACACTATATCAGATTTCATACTGTTTGAAAAGCAGAGAGGAAGAAAAGGTAACAGTTCAGCCGCGCCATTCGCAAAGCCGCACCTACGGTGCTTTCTCGCTGCTACGCAGCTAACTTTGCTCATTGATTGGCGCTTAGCCCATACCAGGAGTCGCCTCCAAATTTATGCAAGCATAATTTGGAGGCGACTCCTGGTATGGCTGAACTGTTACAAAAAAAGGTAACTTATTTCTTGACGCACTAGTTTAAGTAGCCTATAATAAAATGAAGTATGCGGCTCCATAAAGGATGTTTTGGCATCCTTACTATGAAGTATTCCTTGGAGGGACTCATGATTAAAAGTATGACCGGCTTTGGCCGATTCGAAGTGACTGAAAACAACCGTAAATTCACCGTGGAAATGAAATCTGTGAATCATCGTTATTTGGATGTCAACATCAAGATGCCAAAGAAACTGAATTTCTTTGAGAGTGCAATTCGAGGGGAGCTGAAGAATTACATTTCCAGAGGAAAAGTGGACTTGTTTATCACTTACGAGGATTATTCCGAAAACACCTCCACCGTTCGCTACAATAAGGAGCTGGCACAGGAGTATTTCCAATATTTACAACAGATTTCAGAGGATTTTGGCTTGGACAATGATATTCGTGTATCCACCTTGTCCAAGTACCCGGATGTGTTTACCATGGAGGAAAACAATATTGACGAGGACGAGCTGTGGAAGAGCCTTCAGAAAGCCCTAAGGGGAGCTAGCGAGATGTTTGTCCAGTCCAGAATCCATGAAGGAGAGCAGCTTAAGGAAGATTTGCTGTCCAAGCTGGATGGTATGCTTGTTTTGGTGGACTATATTGCAGAGCGCTCGCCTCAGATTGTCAGTGAATATCGACAGAGATTAGAAGACAAGGTAAACGAGCTCTTAGCCGGAAGTACAATTGACGAAAGCAGGATTCTGACCGAAACGACCATCTTTGCCGATAAAATCTGTGTGGATGAAGAGATTGTCAGATTGAGAAGTCATATTGAAACCACCAAGAAGACGCTCCAGGAAGGCGGCAGTATCGGACGCAAGCTGGATTTCATCGCGCAGGAGATGAACAGGGAGGCAAATACTACCCTTTCCAAGGCCAACGATTTGGAGATTACCAATCACGCCATTGAGTTAAAAACGGAAATCGAAAAGGTAAGAGAACAGATTCAGAATATTGAGTGAGGGGAATCAAAGGATGCAACACAAAGGATTATTGATTGTCCTTTCCGGCTTTTCCGGGGCAGGAAAAGGAACACTAGTGAAAAAGCTTATATCGACGTATGACCACTTTAGTTTATCTGTGTCCATGACCACGCGTGCTCCCAGAGAAGGAGAAGTAAACGGAAGAGAATACTTCTTTGTGAGCAAAGAGGAGTTTGAAGATACCATTCAAAGGGATGGGTTGATTGAACACGCAAACTATTGCGGAAATTACTATGGCACGCCCAGAGCCTATGTAGAACAGGAAATGGAGAAGGGAAAGGATGTCATCCTGGAAATCGAAATCCAGGGAGCACTTCAGATTAAGAAGAAGTTTTCGGAAAGTCTCTTGTTGTTTGTGACACCTCCTAATTCTGAGGAGCTGGAGCGGAGGCTTGTGGGCAGAGGAACGGAGACGAAAGAGGTAATCGCAAAGAGATTAGCTCGGGCAACAGAGGAATCAAAGGGCGTAGAAGCCTATGATTATATTGTCATAAACGACGACCTGACAAAGTGTGTGGAGGAGGTTCATAACCTGGTGGAAGCAGCGAGAATGACCCCTCTTAGACAGAGAGAGTTTTTGACACAGATTCAGGAAGAATTAAAAAAATATCAGAAAGTTGAGGAATAATACTATGTTACATCCATCTTATACCGATTTATTAGATGCTATCAATAAGGACGTTGAAGCGGGCGAACCCCCGGTAGCAAACAGCAGATACTCTGTTGTAATGGCTACCGCCAGAAGAGCCAGACAGTTGATTGACGGGCAGGAGGCTTTCGTAGAGTCAACCGGTAAGAAGCCTTTGTCAGTGGCAATCGAAGAGCTGGGTAAGGGCAAGATAAATGTTGTTGTGGACGACGATTCAGAAAACTAATAAGTAAAAAATGACAAATCAGGGAGAGGCTGGGGAATTTGCGTCCAGGCTCTCTTTTGCTTTTTGGAAGAGGTTATTGCATGAAAATCCTATTCGTGTCACTAGGCTGTGACAAAAACTTGGTGGATACCGAAAAAATGCTGGGCATACTTGAAAAGGAAGGCTTTACCTTTACAGATAACGAGGAGGAAGCGGATATCGCGGTGGTGAATACCTGCTGCTTTATCGGAGATGCCAAGGAGGAGAGTATTCAGACCCTGATAGAGCTTGGCACATACAAGACGGAAGGAAAATTAAGGGCACTCATTGCCTGCGGCTGTCTGGCACAACGCTACCAGGAGGAAATCAAAAGAGAAATACCGGAGGTGGATGCCATTGTAGGAACAACAGCCATAGAGGAAATACTGTCTGCTGTGAAAGAGGCATTAGAGGGAAAGAAGACAATTCATACCCATTCTATCGACGCAGCTCCGCCCAAGCTAACGAACCGAATACTCACCACAGGGGGGCATGTGGCCTATCTGAAGATAGCAGAGGGTTGCGATAAGTGCTGTACCTACTGTATCATTCCCAAGGTTAGGGGGCATTATAGAAGTGTGCCTATGGAAAGTCTGTTGGAGGAGGCGAAGCTTTTAGCAGAGCAGGGTGTAAAGGAGCTGATTTTAGTGGCTCAGGAAACTACCCTTTATGGGGTAGATTTATATGGCAAGAAAATGCTTTCCACTCTGTTAAGAGAGCTTTGCAAAATAAATGCTCTTGTGTGGATTCGCCTTATGTACTGTTATCCCGAGGAAATCACAGAGGACTTGATAGATACCATAGCACAGGAAAAGAAAATCTGTCATTATCTGGATATTCCCATTCAACATGCCTCGGACGCTGTTTTGAAACGTATGGGTCGAAGGACAAGCCAGGCACAGCTGGAGGAGATGATTGGTAAGCTTCGAGAACGCATTCCGGATATCTGCCTTCGCACTACCTTAATCAGCGGGTTCCCGGGAGAAACAGAAAGTGATTTTAAGGAATTATATCGCTTTGTCAACCGGATAGAGTTTGACCGATTAGGCGTCTTTTGTTATTCTAGGGAGGAGGACACTCCTGCTGCTGTTATGAAGGAACAAAAGAGACAGAGCACAAAGGAAAAGCGCAGAGATGAGCTGATGGAATTACAGCAGGAGATTGCTTTTGAGAAGGCTCAGGACATGATAGGCAGAGTGCTTCTCGTAATGGTTGAGGGCAAGGTGGCTGACGAGGATACCTATGTGACCAGAACCTACAGAGATGCGCCTAATGTAGATGGCTTTTTGTTTTTGAATACCACAGCGAGTCTTATGACAGGAGATTTCGTCAAGGTAATCGTAACGGATGCTAATGAGTATGATTTGATTGGAGAGATATATCATGAATCAGAAGATTTTTAATCTGCCAAATAAGTTGACGATACTGAGAGTTTTGTTGATTATTCCCTTTGTTTTGTTACTTCTTGGTTGTGAAAAAAACTGGGAAATGATAACGGGAGTTATGGGGAATTATGCAGAGTTTTTAGCCCTGGTTATCTTCATTCTTGCCAGTCTTACGGATATGGCAGATGGAAAGATTGCCAGAAAATACCAGCTGGTGACCAATTTCGGAAAATTTATGGATCCTCTCGCAGACAAGCTGTTGGTATGCTCAGCTATGATTGTGCTGGTGGAAATGGGACGAATCCCATCCTGGATTGTAATCGTGATTATCGGCCG
Source organism: uncultured Lachnospiraceae bacterium (assembly GCA_945834545.1). Classification (GTDB taxonomy): domain Bacteria; phylum Bacillota; class Clostridia; order Lachnospirales; family Lachnospiraceae; genus Acetatifactor. Next base: position 8,419 of record CAMAHO010000057.1, read on the forward strand.
GGAATTCATCATCAGCGGATTTCGACTGATTGCCTCTGACAACGGGGTGGTGATTGCAGCAAGCTATTGGGGAAAAATTAAGACCACCTTTCAGATGATTATGATTGGTATGATGATTGTGGAGGATGTGGTGTTTGTGGGAACCGTTCTGCATGAGCCGTTTTTACTGTTAACCGACATTGTGATGTGGATTGCATTGGCTTTGACAATCATTTCTTTAGTGGACTATTTGCGAAAGAACTGGAAGGTTTTATTGGATGTGAAATAACCGATTCTGGGAGGAGACATATGACAGCTGAGATTATTTGTGTGGGAACGGAGCTTTTACTGGGAAATATTATTAATACCAATGGGGCATATCTGGCAAATCAATGTGCTAAGTATGGGATAGCCTGCTATTATCAGGATGTAGTAGGAGACAATGAGGAGAGACTGCTGGGACTGCTAAAGACGGCTACCCAGCGGGCGGATGTGATTTTGCTCAGCGGAGGCTTGGGACCTACCGAGGATGATATGACCAAGGAGAGTGTGGCGAAGTTTCTGGGAAAGGAACTGGTTTTAGACCAGGAGAGCTTGGAGCGAATTGAAGAGTATTTCAAAACCAGAAAGCTGGTTATGACGGAGAATAATAAGAAACAGGCTCTGATTCCGGAAGGAGCGGTTGCACTACCCAATGACAACGGAACAGCTCCCGGAATCTATCTGGAGACAGAGGGGGCTACCTATGTGCTGTTGCCGGGTCCGCCACAGGAATTAATACCTATGGTGGAGAGTCAGGTAATGCCCAGACTGCTTGCAAAAAGTGACCAGGCTATCTGCTCCCAGACAGTGAAAATTTGTGGCATCGGAGAAAGCAAAGCGGAGACCATGATTAAGGATTTGATCGATGCGCAGACGAATCCTACCATTGCAACCTATGCCAAGGTGGGCGAGGTACATATTCGCGTCACTGCCAAAGCAGAGGATGAAAAGGAGGCTTTAAAGCTGATAAAGCCTGTGATTAAGGAACTGAAAAATCGGTTTGGAAATGCCATCTATACCACGGATGAGAGCATTACTCTGGAGAAGGCGGTGGCAGATTTGTTATTGGCAAACCACTTGACCATATCCTGTGCGGAATCTTGCACTGGAGGAAAGCTCTCTGCCAGATTAATCGGCGTTCCTGGAATATCAGAAGCCTACAAGGTTGGTTATGTGACCTATAGTAACAAGTCCAAAAGGAAACTCTTGGATGTGAAGAAGAGCATACTTCAGAAGTATGGTGCAGTGTCTGAAAATGTAGCAAAGGAAATGGTCAAGGGTCTGATGAGAGAGACGGAGACGGATGTGACCCTTGCTACTACCGGTATTGCAGGACCGGATGGAGGCACGCCGGAGAAACCGGTGGGTCTGGTATACATTGCATGTAATGTAAAGGGGAAAATCGTGGTAAAGGAATGTCACTTTAAGGGAGACAGAGAAAAAATCAGAGACAATGCGGTGGCTGCGGCTCTGGAATTGGCAAGACTTTGCCTTTTAGAGTATTTTAGTGAGGTTACTTTCGGGAAGGAAAAGAAATAAGGGGGTATTCAATGAACGGGAAACCAGAGATTATTTTGTTTGGGGATGGCAGCAAGTATTACGAAATGGAACTTAGGGAGTCTAAGGTTATTGTTTACACACCTGGCGAGCCAGAGCTTGCCAAGGTGGTAAACTATGGCTTTCGGGCTCCTTTTTTTCTTCTCTTTGACGACCAGGTAGAGTCGGGAGAACAGGCTAAGAAGAAGGCGGACGACTTAGGCTTCTCCCAGGTTGCCAAGCAATTTGGTACAGGAATTGTCTTCGTGAGACCAGTTTGCGGTAGCTTTTCCTTGGCAAAGGAAGGAATGTATGAGGAGATTTTGGAACATGCCAGAATCGGTCAGTTTTATGAGGATTCCGTCACCTTGGGATGGAACCGGTTTACTAAGCAGTGGGATGAAAACTATATCCGGGGAGGAGTACAGAGGGCCTACCTGTATGGAAAGGGAGCTGCCGGTGATTATCTGGCGAAGCAGGTGCTTAGGACCCTTCACGGACAGGGCTTGTATGGACCAGGGGATGTCACCCCGGCAGTGGTTGTCCTGGACAGTATTCATACGATACCTGTAATGGAGAGGGAAGATATACCTATTGTATCAGCGGGCAATACCCCGGAGACAAACACAGCTCTAAAGACACAGACCAAGTATTATTATGAGCAGGAGACCTTTGACTGTGTCAGACAATATGAGGAGTTCGGTAAACTTTATCATAGAATGGTGGGGAATTTGATTGAGGAACCGGATTTTGAAAAGGTGGGCTTCTGTATGGAAGCCTGTGCGGTAACCTTACAGGTTTCTCAGGACAACAGAGGAGTGGACAAGGAAAAGGAAGTCCACAAGGTAGGCTATGTGGCTTACTATAATAAGGAGATTTTGGAAAAGAAGGAGCCGGTTCCTTTGGTGCTATGCTTCCATGGCGGCGGAGACAGTGCTATGTGTATGGCCAGCGTGTCCGGATGGTATCAGGTGGCTAGAAAATACGGCTTTCTTTTGGTGGCAGTGGAGAATCATTTGGAGAGCACTGCCACAGAGATGCAGGAGCTATTAGGCATATTAAAGGAAAAATATCCAATCCATGAGGAAAAAATCTATGCCTCCGGGTTTTCTATGGGAGGCTGCAAATCCTGGGACATGATGCAGGAGTATCCGAAGGTATTTGCCGCTGTGGCACCCATGTGTGCAACCTATGAGGTAGGACTGAATACCTCCGGAGAGCCGGCCATCCGAGTGAACCGAGAGGAGCTGCTCCCAGTCTTTTATGTGGGTGGAGAGCAGTCTCCTTTACCGGAATTGCCCTTTCAGGCTGTGAAATGTCTGGATCGTATGAAATATGTGCTGGAGCTCAACCAGTGCAAAAAGCAGAATCCTTACAGCTTTGAGGACCAAAGCCATTGGGAAAACAAAATCTACGGTATATCAGGAGAGGTCACCCTGCAATCCAGAAACCCTGACAGGCAGGACAGTGTCTTAACCCTGGAGCTGTTTGAGAGCGGAAACGGTAAACTATACACCGTATTTGGTTCTGTCAGCGACCAACAGCATGAGGTGCGCATGCACAGCTGTGAGCATGCCTACCGGTTTATGAACCTGTTTAGCAGAAAGAAAGACGGAACTCTGGTAGGCGGGGAAGCAGATCAGGTCATCAAAGAACTGGATTTTTAGCGATAAACGTCCCTGTCGAGCTTG
>CAMAHO010000058.1 GCA_945834545.1 uncultured Lachnospiraceae bacterium
ATAACCCTGGTGAGATTCTCTGTTTTCGTTCGTATGCATTATTGCAGGAGGACCACCGGGGACACTAAAAAAGCCGGAAATTACCGTCCCCAGGACCACCACCCTAGGCCCACCAAGGCCCCCACCCAGGTTCCCTATCTGATTTCCTCGATAAAACGTGATATCTTTCTTGTGCTGTCCTTTGAAGGTATGATGTAGGACAACTCAAGAGATAGACGGGCTCTTGTCATACCCACATATAACAATCTTCTTTCCTCCTCGATAGTCTGCCCGTTTGTGGCCGGATTAAGTATGGTACCATAGGGGAGAATTCCTTCGTTACAATCCGGTATCCACACATGGTCAAATTCCAGACCTTTGGAACTATGAAGGGTTAACAATTCTATTTTTTCTCCCCGCCTATCCACCGATTTTCTTTCCGTTTCTCGCCTTTGATATCCTTCCAACATCTCCTCATAGGTTTTAAACTCCAGTAGTTGGGATTTTAGGAAATCTAAGATTTCACTATATACTTCTTTCAAATCTCTTTGATCCCCTGCCTTTTGTTCCAAATACGTCTCATACCCCATAATTTTGCAAATATAGAATAGACAGGGTCCTATGGCAAGCTTTTTGGCGCAGAGGCACTGCTGTTTAAATTGCGATAGCTTTACAGCAGTTGCAGAACAGGGATCCGTTCTGCGATAAGAAGCAATAATCTCATCTAAGGTCTTCCCTTTTGACTGTAAAAACTTTTCCCTAGAAACTCCTCGATAAGGTTTCCCAAGAATTGCATAGAAAGCCTCCAGGTCATCAGTATAAATGTATCGCAGATAATTTAAGATATCTGTCTCTACGAAAAAATCGTCCTCTCTAAGCTCCTTGCTAAACACCCAATACCCTTTCCGTTTCAAGATAAATGCTGCCTTTTGTAAACCAGAATTGGTCCGAAACAGAATTGCCTTTTTCCCCTTTAAGGATTGGGCCTGTTTTCCGATGGTATCAAATTGTTCCACAGCGCTTATATACCCCTTTATCTGCGTTATCCCGCGTTCTTTGGGCTTTCCACATACAAAATTCTTTTCGAATCGGTTCTGATTCTTTTCAATCAGCTTCGTGGCCAAGGTGATTATCTCATTACTGCAACGATAGTTTTTCTTTAGTATAATTTGTTTCGCAGAATACTCGTTTTGATACTGCCTCATCCAATCCGGACTGGAGCCACGAAAGCCATAGATAGACTGATCATCATCTCCAACCACGGTAATGGATGTATGTGAGTCATACAGCAGCTTTAACAGCTCATACTGAATTGTGTTAATATCCTGAAATTCATCCACAAAAAGACCATTTATAAATTCTTTCCAGGAGTTTAAATAACTCTGATTTTTAAGAAATAATTGATAACAGTCCCATTGCAGATCATCATAATCGTAAGCGCACCTGCTCTTACGTAACGATTCGTATTGTTTGAAGACAAGATGGTAATCTGTTACTTCATGTCTGTTTTCCATGCTACTATCATCTAATGTATTCTTATATAGAGAAAACCTTCCCAAGATCTCATTATATTCCTGTGATGTGTACTCCTTTCTCTCCTTTGTAAGGGGTGCTTTCGAATTTACAGTTCGTATTGCTTCCTCTAACAGCTTCCGTTTTTCTTTACCTGTCAGGAAATGGTTGGGCTTAATATACCCGGAATGAAGTAGAATGTGATAAAAGAAAGAATGAAAGGTACCAAAAAATACCTGGTAAACATGATGCTCTTCCTTGCAAAGTTGACAAAATCGACTTTGCAATTCTAAAGCTGCGGCTTTTGTGAAGGTGATAACTGCACATTTATCTTCTGTGATTTGATTTGCTTTTAAGAGATATAAGAGACGGTTCAGAATGGTACTGGTTTTCCCACTTCCGGGACCCGCTACAACTAAGAGCGGAGCAGTCCCGGAGTAGGTAACCACTTGGACTTGTTCTTCGTTTAAGCTATCAGGCATTCTGTAACAGCTGTATGCCTTTCTTAATCCGAACCAATGTCTCTTCCTTGCCCAATATCTCCATAATCTCTGTAGCTCCTGCCGGTGTCATCTGTTTACCGCTGACAGCTGTCCTTACAGGCCACATCACATAACCGTTTTTCACACCATTTTCTTCCACATACCGACTTAGCACGGAATAAAGGGCATCATTTGAATAGTCCTCCTGTTCTTCCAAAATCGGTAATAAATCCTGCAAAACTTGCAAGCTGCTCTCCTTGGTGGTTTTCATCTTTTTATGGACATACATCTCCGGATCATACTCCGGCAATGTCTCGAAGAAATCCACCAGTGCAGGTATATCCGGAAAAACCTCTATTCTGGTTTTCACCATAGTAGCTATCTTCTCCAGATTTAGATCCTTAGTAATCGCTTTTTTAAGCTCCGGCAAAGCCTTCTCATAGAATTTGGAAAACTCCATATTCTTGATATACTCCCCGTTCATCCAGCGAAGCTTTACTATATCAAACACAGAGGGGGATTTGTTGATTCTGTGATAGTCAAACTCCTTGATCAACTCCTCCAGAGTAAAGAACTCCCGATTATCCTCAGGGCTCCAGCCAAGCAAAGCGATATAGTTGACCACAGCCTCCGTCACAAAGCCCTGCTCCAACAAATCTTCAAAGGAAGAATGGCCGCTTCTCTTGGAAAGCTTTTTATGGTTCTCGTCTGTAATCAAGGGCAGATGCACATACACCGGGCTCTCCCATCCAAAGGCGTCGTACAGTCTCTGATACTTTGGAGAAGAGGAAAGGTACTCATTTCCACGTACCACATGAGTGATATTCATAGTATGGTCATCTACAACATTTGCGAAATTGTAAGTAGGATATCCATCGGTTTTGATCAAAATCATGTCATCCAGCTCTGCATTCTCTACTGTAATATCCCCGTATAGCTCATCATGGAAGGTAGTGGTGCCGGTGTTTGGATTGTTCTGTCTGATGACGAAGGGCTTGCCTTCTGCCAGATTCCTCTCTATCTCCTCCTTTGACAGGGACAGACAGTGTTTGTCGTATATGGTGATCTCCTTTCCTTCTACCACCTCTGTCTTAAGGGATGCCAATCTTTCCTTATCGCAGAAGCAATAGTACGCCTCTCCCTTGTCCACCAGCTCTTTGGCATACTTCATATAGATACCGGTTTTCATTCTCTCACTTTGAACATAGGGTCCGTACCCACCATCCTTGTCCGGACCTTCGTCATGAACCAGCCCTGTCTCCTGCAAGGTATTGTATATAATCTCCGTAGCGCCTTCTACAAACCGCTCCTGGTCGGTATCTTCGATTCGAAGCATAAAGTCTCCGCCCTCATGCTTTGCAATTAAAAACTCATATAATGCGGAGCGCAAATTTCCTACATGCATTCTCCCGGTGGGAGAAGGTGCGTATCTTGTTCTGATTTTCATAGTTTCCTCCTAAAATATATTTTTTGGTCATCGGGGACCCCAATGTTCTTTATAAAACCTCATCCTGTCCGACTCCCTCGTCAGGTATCTTTTTCTCTGCCTTTGCCATAAAGCCCATGAGCTGCTTTGCAGCTTGGGGAACCGCAATGTTGGTTCCGGCACCTGCCACACAGCCTCCCGGGCAGGCCATGCCTTCTATCAGACATCCGTTTAACTTTCCGGCCTTAGCCAGTAACAGAATCTTTCTACACTCTGCCAGGCTCTCTGCATGCTCTACATGCACCTCAGTCCCCGGATAATACTTGTCTATGACATTTGCAATGGCATTTGCCACACCACCGGCAACACCATAGCCTCTTCCGGCAGCAGTGGCATCCTGCATCACCTCAGTGGGTTCTATCTTAATCAAATCAATTCCTTTTGCCTCAAACATCCCGGCAAGTTCTTCGAAGGTGATGACAAAATCCACATCACTGCGAACAGTCCTTCTGGAGGCTTCCAGCTTTTTGGAGGCACAAGGGCCAATAAAGACCACCTTGGCGTCCGGATGCTCCTTTTTAATCACTCTGGCGGTTGCAACCATAGGAGTCAGCTCATTGCTGATTTTATCTATGGTTTCCGGGAATAAATTTTTCGCCATCACTGACCAGGAGGGGCAACAGGAGGTGAGGGCAAAGGCCTGCTTTCCGGTAGCCACCTCTTTCACATAGTGCTCCGCCTCAGCCATACAGCCCATATCTGCACCGATAGCTGTTTCATAGACAGCATAAAAGCCTAATTCCTTTAAAGCTGTCTTAAACATATCCGGTGTCACTCCGGGTCCGTACTGACCGGTAAAGGAGGGGGCCACCTGTGCAATCACCTTGGAACTATTTTGCATAGCACGAATCAATTGAAAAATCTGGGACTTGTCCGCTATGGCTCCGAAGGGACAGCCTACCATGCATTGGCCGCAGGACACACATTTCTCTGAATTGATGACGGCTCTGCCCAGCTTATCGCTTTCAATTGCATCTACTCCACAGGCAGCTTTGCAGGGCCGTTCCTTGTGGCAAATGGCATCATAGGGACAAACCTGCTTACATTTTCCACATTTGATGCAAAGCTCCTGGTCAATCAGGGACTTCCCGTTGACAAAGGATATGGCTCCCTTGGGGCAAACCTCCTGACAGGGATGCGCCACGCAACCCATACAGGAACTTGTCACCTCATACTTATTCACCGGGCAGGCATTACAGGCGGAAGGGATGACCTGCATCAGCGGTGGTTCATAATATTTCTCATCAATATTACTGTCTTCCAAGCCCTGGGTCAGATGGCCCGGGCGTTCCCTGTTTTCCGGCCGCAGGCTCATACCCATAGCCAGACGAATCCTCTCTCGTACAATCGCCCTGTCCCGATAGACACTTTCCCAATACTCGGATTCATCGTAATCCACGATTTGGTAGGGCAAAGCTTCCATGTCGTCTTTTAAGTTCGTAGATTCATATGCCAGTCTTGCGACCTCTTTAAAAACCCTTCTTCTGATCTGGCGAACCGGTGTATCAATGCCGCGCATATTATTTCCCATTAGCTTCTCACCTGCCCATTTCCTGTGATCTTATATTTATAAGAAGTCAGTTCTCGCAAGCCCATTGGTCCTCTGGCGTGCAATTTCTGTGTGCTGATACCGATTTCTGCACCAAACCCGAATTCAAAGCCATCCGTAAATCTGGTGGAGGCATTGTGATACACACAGGCCGCGTCCACATTTTGTAAAAAGTACTCTGCTGCTTTGGCGCTTTGGGTCACAATGGTTTCTGAGTGTCCTGTATTATACTGATTGATGTGGGCTACTGCCTCCTCTACACCAGACACTACCTTCATGGAAAGAATGTAATCCAGATATTCCTTGCCATAGTCCTCCTCTGTAGCCGGAATGCTTCCTTCATACAGAGCATTTACCCTTTCATCTCCTCGTACCTCAACTGCAAAATTGTCCAGCTTCTCTTTTAATTTTGGCAAAAATTTCTCCGCTATCTTTTCGTGTACCAGCAGAGATTCACAGGCATTGCAAACCCCGATACGCTGAGTCTTGGCATTTACAACGATGTCGGTTGCCATACTTAAGTCAGCTTCCTCGTCCACATACACGTGACAGTTGCCGGTACCGGTCTCTATGACAGGAATCTTACTATTCTCCACCGTAAAACGAATCAATCCCGCTCCGCCTCTTGGAATCAACACATCAATATAGTCTCTCATCTGAATAAACCGTAGAGTGTCTTCTCTATCCGTGGAATCGATAAATTGCAGGATATTGGGATTCAGTCCCATGTCCTCCAGTCCCTTTCGCAATACTTCCACAATCTTGCGATTGGAATGAATGGCATCACTGCCTCCCTTTAAGACGACCGCATTGGAGGCCTTGAAGCAGAGTCCAAAGGCATCACTGGTCACATTGGGTCTGGATTCATAGATGATTCCCACAACCCCCATAGGAACCCTGACCTTTTCCAGATGCAGACCGTTGGGTCTGTCAAAGGAATCGACCATCTCTCCCACAGGGTCCGGCAATTCTGCAATCTGTATAAATCCTTCCGCCATGCCACATATCCTATCCTCTGTCAATCGCAACCGGTCAACAAGACCGGATGCCATATTTCTCTCCTGTGCAAGCGCTATATCCTTAGCATTTTCCTGTAAGATATCAGAGGTATTGGCAATAAGCTGCTTAGCAATGTAAACCAGCGTTTCATTCTTCTTCGCTGTATCTACCTTGTGTATCTCATATTTCGCTTTTACAGCCTCTCTTCCAATATTTATTACATCCACATCTGCTACCCTCTTTTTCTACGATTCTATCACTCTGACCTCAAAGTCTCAAACCAGTATGGTCTGATAAGGCTTACTGTCCCATGCCTCAACCGGAATCTCAGGTACTCTCTGGGCTGCAAACCCAATGGCTATACTACGAGTATGTAACTCCGGATACAACTTAAGGAAGCGGTCATAAAATCCACCACCGTAGCCCAGGCGGTTTCCGTACAAATCAAAGGCAACCCCGGGCATCAGCAATAGGGTCTTCTCCGGTGTAAATACTTCTTTCTGAAACCTGACGCTCTCCCCGGAAGGCTCTAAAATCCCCTTGTAGCCACATTTCAGCTCACTAAGGTCCTTCACTTGATAGAATTCCATTCCCTTTCCTTCCACCTTAGGCAAAAACAATCTCTTCTTTTGCCGCAGGGTTTCTTCCAGTAACTCTGTAGTATCGATTTCTGAGCCAAAGCTGGAGAAACCCAAAATCGTGTCTGACAGATAATACCACTGGTGACCCAGGATTCTCTCCGTGATGAGTAAAGCTCCCCTTTCTCGTATTTCCAAGGGTAACCCATCTCTTACTTTTATGCATTCTTTTCGAAGTGTTTTCTTATCCTCTTCCTGTGCCATACTTCTCTTTTGGAACGATACTCCTCTATTGGATTTGTGTGCCCACCGAAAATCTGTGTGTAGGCAAGACACTATTTCTTTTTGGGGGACAGTTTTTCTATAGTGCCATCCTTCTGCTGCACATAGATATTGTCCAGCTGGGCTTTTAGATTTCCTCGGACAGAAGCCACATATTCCTTCCGTAACCTTGCCTGTTCTTCCTTCTCCTCCTCAGTTAAACCCTCTGTCTGGGATTTGTGATACAAGGCATTAATTCTTGCAATTTTTTCTTCCAGATTCATCTTTCCACCTTACTTATGAAGCCCTTCCACAAAGCCTACCAAATCAAAACTTTCATCCTTGTTGGCTAAAAACAAGGTTCCCTCTTCACTGCCATTTAACAGCCTATGGAGGATTCCAATATCCTTGCTGTTTGCAATGATCATATCCGTTCCTGTGGAAGTGGCAATTCTAGCAGCTGTCATTTTGGTGTTCATACCGCCTGTTCCCACACCACTCCCCGTAGAGCTTTTCCCCATATGGAAATGGGATTCACTAAGCTGTTCCACGAGAGGAATAAACTCCGCCTCAGGATTGGTTCTGGGGTCATCCGTATACAAACCATCAATATCAGACAGTAAAATCAATAAATCAGCATCTGTCAATGCTGCTACAATGGCTGACAGTGTATCGTTATCTCCAATCTCAATTTCGTAGGTTGCAACCGTATCATTTTCATTTACAATTGGTACTGCACCTAACTTCAATAATTCCATAAATGTATTTTTTGCATTATAACGGTTTAAGTCATCCACAATGGTGTTTTTGGTCATCAGAATCTGCGCCGCAACATGGCTGTATTCGGAAAACAGCTTCTGATATACCATCATAAGCTTAGCCTGTCCTATGGCAGACAGGGCCTGTTTCACTGCAATCTCATTGTCGCCCTTCATATCCTTGGCTGCCATAGTCTGTCTGCCGGCGGCAATGGCTCCGGAGCTCACCAAGATTACCTCCTTGCCCTGATTGCAAATATCACACAGCTCCCGTACCAGCTTCTCCAGTCGAATATAATCCAAATCCCCAGTCTCTTGATGCTGCAAGGAACTGGAGCCTATTTTAATCACAATTCGCCTCTTATCCTTTAACGAGGCTCTTCTTTCATTCGTAGACATTTCCACCATCCTCCCCATGTTTCAAGTCCCTATTGTACTTTATATTCCGGTATCAGTCAATGAAATCTGAGAGATAATTGCTTCTGCTACTTTGATTCCATCCATGGCCGCAGACATTATGCCTCCGGCATAGCCTGCCCCCTCGCCACAAGGATATAACCCCTTGATATTGCTTTCATATGTTTCATTTCTAAGGATTCTTACCGGCGAGCTGGTTCTGCTTTCCACTGCTGAAAGAATGGCATCCTCCCGGTCAAACCCTTCAATCTGTCTTCCAAACTGCTCCATTCCTTCCAAAAAAGCCAGATTCAATTCCCTAGGTAAAATATCTGAAATATCGGTTACGGTGAAGCCCCCCTTAATCTGTGGGCGAAGTCCCTTACTCATACTGGTTTTACTCTCTTCCTGTGGATGTAATACTGACTGTCTAAAATGCCCTAGGGTATCGCAGGGAACCTTTCCCTTGCCGGCCAAATACGCCCTTCTCTCAAGGTCTCTTTGAAATGCCACTCCTGCCAAAACATCGTCAGAAGGAAAATCCTTGGGTTCCACCGAGACAATAATGGCACTGTTGGCATTTTCCCCGTCTCTGCCACTATAGCTCATGCCATTTACTGCTGTTGCATTTTTCTCCGTAGAGGCATTTACCACATAGCCACCAGGACACATACAGAAAGAATACACATTCCTTCCATAGCTGGTCTTTGCAGCCACCTTATAAGGTGCTGCCGGTAACATGTCCGCATAGATTTCCCCGTATTGACTACGGTTTATCATATCCTGTGGATGTTCTACACGAAAACCTACTGCAAAGGCTTTCTGTTCCATAGAAACCCCGGTGGTCTTTAATGCTTCAAAGGTATCTCTGGCACTATGTCCGATTGCCAGAACCACCCTGTTACAGGGAATTCTTTGTCCCTTTCTTGTCACGACTCCTACTATGCTTTCCTGCTTAGTTAAAAACTGTTCCACACATGTCCGGAACAAAACTTCGACTCCCATTTCCTCCAGACGCAGGCGCATAGTATAAATCACCTGTTTTAAGATATCGGTTCCCACATGAGGCTTGGCCTCATATAAAATTGCTTGTGGTGCACCAAAGGTGACAAAGGTCTCTAACACAGCCCGATTTCTACCACTTTTGTCTTTTACCAAGGTATTTAACTTGCCATCTGAGAAGGTGCCGGCTCCTCCTTCTCCAAAGGAAACATTGGAATCGGCCAGTAGTTTTCCCTCTGACCAGAAGTCTTCAACGTCCTTCGTTCTCTGTAGGATATCCCTTCCTCGCTCCAGCAAGGTAACCTTCTGTCCTGCCAACGCCAAAAAATAAGCAGCAAAAAGCCCCGCAGGTCCACAGCCAACCACCACGATATTCTCTCGTTTCTCCAATTTGGTCGGATAGGGATACGAAAAAGGACTTACCTTCTGCCAATCATACCTTTTTTTCTTCAATTGGCTAATCAATTTCGTTTCTTCTTTACAACACACCTCTATGGTACGCAATAAAATCACCAGTGGTTTCTTTCTGGCATCTATGGATTCTCGAACCAATCGAATTTCTTCAATACTTTCACTACTTATACCAAACAAACCGCAAAACCATTCCCTTAAGCTTTGCTTTCTATTCTCAGGCTTACATTTTATATTTTGAATTCTAAGCATTTCCATAATCTGCTGCATTCATACCTGCCAGAGCTCCTGTCGCCCAAGCAAAATACAAATTATATCCTCCACATTTTCCGTCAACATCCAGCAATTCCCCTGCGAAGTAGAACCCGGGAACCAATTTTGATTCCATGGTACGGGCATCCACCTGGCTGGTATCTACACCTCCTGCTGTTACCTGAGCTTGCTCATAACTGTTTGTGCCAATAACCGTTACGGGAAATCGTTTTGCTAAGTGTAATACCATATTTAGCTGTTTTAAAGAGTATTTGCCAACCTTGTCCTGCTCTTCAATCCCACAAAGCTTTATAAAGAGACTCATGAGCTTTTTGTTTAAAATTCCTGCAAAAAACTGCTCCACCGTTCTCTCCTTCAAGGTTTCATATCGATCCCCCAGAAACCCATTCAGGTATTCTCTGCAGTGCTCTTGTAATACATCCAGATACAGTTGAACCTCTCTTTGTTGTTTCAAAGCATACGCCACATTGCGACTCAGCTGAAATACAGGAATCCCTGAGATTCCATAGTCTGTAAACTGTATTTCCCCTTCTTCCCGGTACTCTTCAAAGGTTACCCTGCCCTTTGCTCTAACTCCGGCAATCCGTTTAAAATAGGGTTCTTTACAACGTAGCTGTACCAAAGCAGGTACTGTGTCAATAAGCTCATGTCCCATATCGCTTGCCAGAATATATCCGTTACCATCAGACCCGGTTTTGGGTGCGCTCTTTCCTCCTGTGGAAAGAATCACCTTATCAAATTGGAATATCTCCGTTTCACTATGTAATTCAAAGCCAGAGCCTTTCCTCTTTATTTCAAGTATTTGAGCATTGGCAATAACTTGAACTCCCAAATCCTTTATTTGATAACGCAGAACATCTAAAACAGCACTGGCTTGTTCTGAGTAAGGATATAAATAACCATCCTTTTCCCTCAAAAACAAGCCCATTTTTTCAAAGGTTGTTATGACCTTCTGTATAGGAAATTCCTTAAGAACCTGGTTTATGAACTTCGAATCTGTGCCATAGAAATCATCCGTGGAAATTCTGGTATTTCCCAAATTGCATTTTCCATTCCCAGTGGATAGAATCTTCTTGCCAACCCTATCGTTTCTTTCAAATATGGTTACACTAGTATTTTTATTGACTGCGTGTATGGCGGCCATTAGCCCGGAAGCCCCGCCGCCAACCACTGCTATTCTTATCTTATTCATTTGAGATAACCTTTCTCGTTCATACATGATCTTAGGATGAAAATGCCTCTAATAAATCAAATAACTCCTGCTCTGAAGAAATACTGTATCCGTCCAGAGAGCGAATATCCACCTCAGCCGGCAAATCCTCTACCATGATATCCGTTTCAAGATAGATGGTCTTTTTATCTCCATATAAAACCACCAGCTTGTCATCATACACTTCCAGATAAAACCTTTGCTCCTCATCTGGGTTAAATTCGGTTTCTTCCACTACCACCCGTTCACTACTAAAGGATAGCACAGAGCACCCAAGCGTGTTTTCCTTCTCAGCGATTGCTTCCTTTATTGCGCTCAAAAATTCTCCACGATTCATACCCACAAAGGATTCCGGCAAATTCAACACTGTCCTGCTGACACTGCCGTCATTTAAGCTCTTTCTTTGAAGAATATATTCTGTCGTTGGTAAGATTCTATTTTCTGTATATGCTACTGCCAGGCTGTCCTTTTCAGCCACCACCTCACTATTTCTATTGCTTTCCTTACGTTCTTGTAGTTTCCATTGGTTTCCCAGTAACAGACCGAATAAAAAACAAGCAATACAGCTAAATAAGGTAATACATATCGTCCGTTTGTTCATACATTACAATTCCGCCTTCCTTTTTCTACTAGTATTGGCGAAACTTTCCAGAACTATTCCGTTCTATTTTGTTG
>CAMAHO010000059.1 GCA_945834545.1 uncultured Lachnospiraceae bacterium
CATTCTGGCCAGTGCCACTCTTTGCTTTTGTCCGTTGGAAATCTCATCCGGGTAGTTCTTAAGAAGCTCCTCTATCCCAAGCTTTTTTAACAGAGTGTAAGCGATAGCCTTGTCCCGGTTTACAATCAAAAGATTCTGTTCTACCGTCAGATGCGGAAAGAGAGCATAGTCCTGAAATAAATACCCAACCCTTCTCTTCTGTGGCGGCACATTGATTTTCTTTTCCGAATCATACAAAACCACTCCATCGAAAGCAATGCGCCCTTCATCCGGGGTTTCGATTCCGGCGATGCACTTTAAGGTCATGCTTTTTCCCGCCCCGGAGGGTCCTAGCAAGGCGAAAACCTCTTCCTCTGCCACAAAGGAGACCTCTAAGAGCATATGGTCCAGTTGTTTCTTGATATCTACTTCCAGGTTCAACTTACTGTCCTATCCTTTTCCTCTTCTGTTTCCGTCTCTGCAAAGCAAGGTTTAACCCTATGATGCAGCCAAAGGCAATCCCCATCACAATGGTTGTCCACAGGCCCGCATCCAGGTAGTCTCCGTTTTGCATCACCATGGCGATTCTCTGAGAAATGGTGCCGGTCTTTCCGGGGATATTTCCCGCCAGCATGGAGGTAGCTCCATACTCTCCCAAGGCTCTTGCGAAGGTTAAAATCACTCCTGATAACAGTCCCGGTTTGGCTACCGGCAATAGGATTCTCCAAAAAATGGTCCCCTTCGACAAGCCCAAGGTCTTTGACACCCAAAGTAGCTCAGGATTCACCAGTTCAAAAGCAGCTTTGGCATTTCGGTACATGAGTGGCAAAGCAATCACCACTGCTGCCACGATGCAGCCAAGCCAGGTTTGTACCACCCGAATACCAAAGGCAGCCTCTAAGCCTGCACCCAACATTCGACGAGGACTAAATATGTAAAGTAAAAGAAAGCCTGCTACCGTTGGGGGCAGTACCAAGGGCAAAGTCAAAATACCATCCACCACAGCGGCTAAAAATCCCTTTCTCTGATAGACATAATAGGCAAACCCAATGCCTAAAAAGAAACATATGATTGTCGCTATTATCCCTGTCTGTAAGGATATCCATAAGGGTGTCCAATCCAGAGAAGAAAGCACATGCATCAGTTCATTCCACATACAGAACTCCAATTCTTTGTAAACCTCTGCCACCTGAAGCCCAAGGCCTGCGGTTTACTCGATGACATCAAAATGGTAGGCTGTAAAGATTTCCTTAGCCTCTCTGGAGCGAAGAAATTCCAGAAAGGTTTCAGCCGCCTTTCTCTGTTCCTCACTTGCCTTGGGATTCTCTATCCTAGCCACAGGATAAATCACATTTCCTGTCAGCTCATAAGAAACCTTTTCCAGTATTTCCAGTTTATCTTCCCTGCCGTATACATCAGAGTAATACACGATGCCCACTTCGTTTGCGCCTTCCATGACTGCTGTCGCTACTGCACCTACGTTTCCGCACGCATTGATTGTCACATTCCCCAGAGCTTTTGAGATTTCCTCCGTCGAGATTTTGGCATTATCCTCTGTACCATCCAACAGCCCTGCTGCCACCAGCGCCTCTCTGGTGTACTTCCCCACCGGCACACTTCCGTCTGCCAGTGCAATGCTTTTCGCTTTTGCAAGGTCCAAAAGTCCTGTCACAGTGGTATTGCTTCCCTTATAAGTGACCACACAAACCTGATTATTTAACAAATCATAATGGGATTTCTCTACCACCAGGCCTGCCTCAGACAGCTTTTTCATCTGAGTCCCTGAAGCGGAAAAAAACACATCCACGGCGTGTCCGTTTAGAATTCCTTCCATCAGGGTGCCTGAGCTGTCATAGCTACCCCGCACTAGAATCTCGGGATGACTCTCATGGAATTTCGAAATCAATTCCTCGGATACCACATTCAAGCTCTTTGCAGCATAATAGGTAATCTCTACCGGTTTTTCAGAGCGTCCCCCCAGCCATATCCATAGGATGAAAAGCACCAGAACAAAGCCTATCCATAGCAGTCTTTTTTTGCTCATCTTCCGCACTCTCCTTCAGAACCTCGCAAAACCCCTAGGCCATGCCCCAGATGAGGCAGTAAGAACATGAGTGCCTCCGTCACTGCTTTAGGGCTCCCCGGCAGATTTACAATCAATGTCTTTTTCCGGATTCCGCTGACCGCTCTGGAAAACATGGCTCTTGGGGTAATCTGCAGAGAGTACCCCCGAATAGCTTCTGCGATTCCGTTAGCCATCCTGTCGCAGACGGCAATGGTTGCCTCCGGCGTGATATCTCGCACGGAAAAACCGGTTCCGCCTGTGGTAAAAATCACATTCACCTGTCTGCTGTCAGCCAGTCGTATCAGGTGGCTTTCCAATGCCTGCCGCTCATCCGGCAGTAATATCTGCTCCACTACCTGATACCCCTCCTGTTCTAAAAGGCCTGTTATCTTGGGGCCGCTTTCATCCTCTCTTTCCCCTCTGGCTCCCTTATCGCTGAGGGTGATGACTGCCGCTGTGAAAGGCCGGTCCTCTTTGGGAGGGACCACACAAACCTGCATACCGGGGCAAATCTCTCCCCCCTCTAGGACCCTTGCAAAGACTCCTTCCCTGGGCATG
The DNA here is from genome assembly GCA_945834545.1 of uncultured Lachnospiraceae bacterium. Taxonomy (GTDB): domain Bacteria; phylum Bacillota; class Clostridia; order Lachnospirales; family Lachnospiraceae; genus Acetatifactor. The sequence goes on from CAMAHO010000059.1 coordinate 2,603, forward strand.
ATGCAATCTCCCATCTGTTGAAAGATGGCGCAATGGCTATGGCACTCCTTCCCTATCTGCGTCATCTCCAATTCTGCCACCTGGAGGAATCCTTGGGCTCCCAAGCTCTCGTCACGAGTTTCCAAGTCTTTGCCAAACAGCAGATGGGTTCCTACCTCCAGGGCAGAGAAATCAATCCCCGACACGATAATATTTTCCCCAAAGGCACCCGGCAGCACCTGGGCTCCTTGTTCCCGAAAGGCCTGTATCTTTTCCTCTGAAATCAGGCTAATCTGGCGATGCCAGTTTCCGGCATGGGCATCCCCCTCAAGCCCCCAGTCCTTGCGAAGAACTGCCTTCTCCACCGGGCTTTTCTGCGTTCCCCTGCTACTGCTGATACAAATCTGTTTGACAACACCGCATACCCTGTTACTCATATTCTTCTCCCTGCATATCTTCTCAACCACCGATGTCCTTCATAGTGGATTTTTCCGTTGTTTTCTCCTGATTTTCCAGGTGGTGCATCAAAGGTTTTTCATAGATGACCTTTTGCAATTTTTTATGAATCAGTTCTTCTCTCCGGTTATCGGTAAGCCCCCGGTCACTCAAAATCTCCCGCAGGCTGTCCTGTTTGGCATAACACAAGCAGCCCTTAAGCTCTCCGGTTGCGGTAAGACGAATGCGATTGCAGTTCTCACAAAACCGGTTGTGCATAGCGCTGATAAACCCTACCCATACCTTCTCCCGAGGAAGATAATAATACTCTGCCGGCCCGTTGCCAAAGGTCTGCTTCTCTGCGTCTGAGGCTATAGGAGTCTTTGGCTTAAGCTTTTGTAAATTCGGTTCCCGCTCCCTAAGTAACTTTATAAGTTCTCGGTTATCCACCGTCTGCTCTGTTTTACTACCTCCCAAAGGCATCCATTCCAGAAATCTGACAATCACTCCATGCTCTTTTCCAAACCGGATAAAATCCAGCCATTCCTCTTCATTGATTCCCTTTAACAATACCACATTTAGTTTGGTAGGGAATCGCTTCCTGCTCTCTTCTATCGCCTCTAACACCTGATGCAGGCCATCCACCCGGGTCACTTCCCGAAACCGTGTTTCCTGTAAGGTATCAAGGCTGATATTGATTCCGTCCAGCCCGGCTTCAGCCAATTCCTCCAGCTTCTCCTTTAGCAGAAAACCATTGGTGGTCAGGGTGACCTGCCCCACTCCCGGAATTGCCTTGATATCTCTTACGATTTGTGCTACATCCGGTCGCAGCAGAGGCTCTCCGCCGGTAATCTTAAACCTTGTAATGCCAAGCCTTACTGCCTGCCTGCAAATACACACAAGCTCATCCCTGGTTAAAAGCGAAGATGCTGTTTGGCTGCTTGGGTTCGGCTGACAATAGATGCACCTGAAATTGCAGGCCTGGGTGACAGAGATTCTCATATAGTTAATTTCCCGATTATACCGATCCCTCATAAAAATAATCTCCGCTCTTGCCGCCATGCTTTTCCAGCAAGTGAATCTGCTCCATTACCATATCCTTGGAAATTGCCTTGCACATATCATAGATAGTAAGTAAGGCCACATTCACGCCGGTGAGTGCCTCCATTTCCACCCCTGTTTTTCCTACCGTCTTTACCTTGCAGCAAGCTTCAATGGCAAAGCGGTCTTCCAACAGGCGAAACTCTATCTCTACACCGGTGAGAGGCAGGATATGACAAAGGGGAATCAGGGCAGAGGTATTTTTAGCAGCCATAATACCGGCTACTCTTGCCACAGCCAGCACATCTCCCTTTTGCACACTGCCTTCCTTTACTTTCTCGAAGCACTCACCGGAAAGCCTTATGGTTCCCACCGCTGTTGCTGTCCGTTTCGTTATCTCCTTGTCGCTTATATCCACCATAACAGCCTCGCCGTTATCGTTAAAATGTGTAAAATCCATATCGTTCTACCTTTTTCTATACTTCTAAAGCTTTGATTAGGGTTCTTTTTCTTTCGCTCATGTCGAACTTATGTACCAACCCTTTCCAAAGCTACAGGCCGGGTAGTGGCACTCCTGACAGCCAAGGCATAAGCCTCCGTGACCTAAGGCAACGATATCCTTCCTGGTGATTGCAACCCCTGCTGCCAACCTGGGCAAAAGCAGGTCAAACACCGTTGCCTTGGCATACATGACGCAGCCAGGCAGTCCCACGATTGGGGTTCCATCCTCAAAATACCCCAAAGCAAACATGGCTCCCGGCAGCACCGGAGCCCCATAGCTCACCATCCTTGCTCCGCTGTCCTTGATTGCGCCGGGGGTGCGATCATCCGGATCCACACTCATGCCACCAGTGCACAGAATGATATCTACGCCTTTTTGGCGCAGAGTCTGAATAGCTTCCACTATCATCTCTTTGTCGTCATTACAAAGGATATGTTCCTTTACCTGAATCTTAAACGCCTCCAGCTTTTTCTGAACAACAGGCGTAAAGCGGTCCTCAATGAGTCCGTTATACACCTCACTGCCCGTGGTAACAATCCCCGCCGTCTTTAGCAGCCAAGGTCGTAAACATAGAATTGGTTCCACCCCGGCGGCCTCCTTCGCCACGCGCAGCTTCTCCTCCTCAATCACCAGGGGAATGATGCGCATACCGGCCAGCTTATCCCCTTTTTTCACTGCTGTATTGCTATGTCTGGTGGCAATCATCAGCTCTTCCTGCTCATTGACGGCAGTCAGGGCCTCCACATTGACCTGAAACAAGCCGTCCTCATCCGCAATCAGCTCGATTTTGCCCTCTTTTACCTCTGTGGCATGCATATACCTATTTTGGCAAAGCTCTCTCAGGCATTCTGCCCCCTCGTTTTCGTGCAGAATACCCTCCTTCTTTTCCCAGATATACAGATTCTCCTTTCCCATGGAAAGCAGTACCGGGATATCCTCCTCCTGTATGATATGTCCCTTGCGAAATCTCGCATCCTTTGTCACACCGGGAATAATCTGGGTCAGATCGTGGCAAAGCACATGTCCAACTGCATCCTGGGTCCTGATCAATTTCATACCGTCCTCTTTCTCGCCCGGATTTCAATGAGCTGTGCCGCTATACTGACGGCAATCTCTGCCGGCGTCTCGCTTCCGATGTTTAATCCAATAGGCGTGATGATTCTTTGAAGCTCCTTAGGGGTAAACCCCTGCTCTTCAAGCCATTTATTTACAAAGGCCGTTTTCTTTCGACTGCCTACTACTCCGATATACCCAGCCTGTGTTCTCAAGCCAAAGGCCTCCACTGCCATGTCCCACTCATGCCCCCTGGTCATAATCACCAGATAATCTGCTTTCCGGGGATGAATATACTGCTCCAGCTTGTTAAAGTCCACCAAAAGCACTTCTCTGGCCTCCGGGAAATAGGAGCTGTCAGCAAACTCCTCCCTGTCATCCATCACCACGCAGCGAAAATCCAGATGGGTCAGGAGAGGAACTACCTCTCTGGCCAAATGACCCGCTCCAAATATATACACCACACCGTCCCCCGGAATATGCTCCTCATAAAGTATGTCACAGTCTTTTAGCGGGAGCGCATTGTGAAATATATTGCAGAACCTAAGGTCATAGTCCTGTCCTTCCAAAACCGCCTGCTTCCAAGCCTCCAGCCACTCCTCCAGTCTGGCATCTTTGCCGGAAATCGGGTAAAACAACAGCTTTGCCCTACCACCGCAAACCATACCGAGATTTGCGCTATCCCCTAGGGTTAACTCATAGGTCTGTATTTGATAACTAGCTCCGATTCTAAGTTGTAATGCCTCTATCTCGGGCTTGTCCTTAGATGAAGTATCGCCACGGTCTGGCTGGACTGATTGGTTCGGCTGCGATTTTATGCCTGTCTGAAATTCTGGCTCTGCCTGGAAATCTTCTGCGAAGAACCGCCTTGCAGATTGTATCGCCTGAAACTCCAGATTGCCTCCCCCTATGGTTCCTGCAAGCCGTCCGGCTTTTCCTACCACCATATAGGCCCCCTTCTTTCTCGGAAGGGAACCGCTGGCTTCCATGATGCCTACCAAAACCACATCCTGCTTTTCTTTTCTTTGATCTATAATCTGGTTGATTACCTCTAACATATCGCTCTTCCCTTAGCTATCATAGGCTACCTAGTCTCATTCTGACAACTTACTCCACCAGTCTGCACACCAACCCAAGTACACTGCCGGCAATACACCTGGCCTTATCGGAAATGGTAAAGCAGTTGTCATATTCCTGTTTTCTGGGGTCAATATCCGCAATTTTTAATCCTTCTGTCACGGGATAGTTTTCTGTAATAAGCCCTCGTATCAAACCTGTAATGCTGGCATATATGGGCACCTGTTCCCCGTTTTCCTGTTCCACCCGAGCAATCACTTCGCCCTGGTTCACGAAATCTCCGATTTGATGCACCAGCTGCATACGCCCTTTCGCAGGCGAATGGATCACCCTCTCCTTATCATACCCGGCAATAACACCCGGCACTCCTGTATTGGGCAATGCAAACCCCTTCTCCATGACGCGTCCCAGGTTATGTCCTCGCATGGTTTCAATGACATAATCCACATCCACTCCTGCTTCAAACCCCGGCCCCAGAGCAATCGTCATATCTGCCATGGTTTTCTTGGTTCCCAGATTCTTCTTGGCCAGAATGGCATCTACCACCACCTGAGGCTTGAGAATAGAGATACACTCTCCCTCAGGGTCTATCATAAGCGGAACCACCCCTTTTTCATAGCAGGCGTCTATCTCCTGCAGGAGCCATTCCCGTGATAAGGTCCTGTCTTTTCCAAGCGTAACACCTGTGTTCTCCTCTATTTTCGACATAGGCTTAGGTAGTGGCACCGGAATCCGCACCACTCTCAAATCCTCCACCAAGGCTTCCCCATGATAGACTGCCTCACAGACAGCCACCTGTCTGCGAATGGCAGAGGGATATTCCATTTCCAATACCAAAACACGAAACCCGCTTTTCCACAATGTATAGATTGTACCCGTGGCAATATCTCCGCCGCCGCGAACCACTATCAACAAATCCTTCTTTTTCATCTTCTCTCCCCGACTTACTCAACCAACAAGGTGTTTTCCTACCAGCTTACTCCACCATCAATACATTTTCAGCTTGGCTTACTTCACCATCAATACATTTTCAGCTTGGCTTACTCCACTATCAGAGGATTTTCTTCCTGCTCTGTGACATAGCCGACAAACCTGGTTGCGGGAAGCTGGCACTGTAATTCCTCCAGACAGGCTTTCGCCTGCGCTTCCGGTACGGCTATTAACAAGCCTCCGCTGGTCTGCGGGTCATACAACAAATCCAACATGGCTCTGGAGACTGTCTCCTTCACCCTTACCCCTTTCGAGGCATACTCTCTGTTGCGATACGCCCCGGCCGGAAGGAAGCCCATATCGGCCAATTCCAGTGCCTCCTTATGATATGGGATTTGCTCTGTTTGCAGATGAATTGTCACTCCACTCCCTTGAGCCATCTCATAGCCATGTCCTAGAAGTCCAAATCCGGTGACATCCGTACAGCTATGAACAGGGTATTTCACCATGATATCTCTGGCGGTCTTATTTAAGGTAGCCATTTGCCGGTAGGCCTTCTGCAGGACTGCATCTTCCACCAATCCTGCTTTCGCCGCTGTGGTAAGAACCCCAATCCCTAGGGGCTTTGTCAATAACAGGCAATCTCCCGGTTTTGCACCGCAGTTTTTTAAAACCTTCTTGGGATGAACAAAGCCGGAAACTGCCAGTCCATAAATGGGCTCTGCCCCGTGAATCGTATGTCCACCGGTTATGATGACACCTGCTTCATAGGCTTTATCATATCCACCCCTCAGGATTTCCTGTACCGTCTCTTTACCCATGGTTTCAGGAATGCACATTATATTGAGTGCCAGCTTAGGCTCTCCACCCATGGCATACACGTCACTCAGCGCATTTGCCGCTGCAATCTGCCCATACAGAAAGGGATCATCCACGATAGGGGGAAAGAAATCTGTTGTCTGGACGAGGGCTATTTCCTCCGTCACCTGATATACACTGGCGTCGTCACTTTTATCATATCCCACCAGAAGCTTCTCATCCTGATGGGTTTGAAAGCCCTCCAGCATTTGTACCAGTGTTCCTGCGCCAACCTTTGCCCCGCACCCTGCGCAAGCGGCTAATTTCGTTAATTTTACCTCTGTCTCCATAGCATACGAAACTCCTATATCCATTGTTGCAATGCTTCATACTCGTCTCAAGAAATCCATTCGTTCTTGTCACGCTGCTTCATTCTGGTCTCAAGAAATCCATTCGCTCTTGTCACGCTGTCACAAATTCCCAAAGAGGTTGCTATCTATTGTCCCGTATCCTTCGGTAACCTGAGTCCGTTTTCTCCACAATCTGCTCCACTTCCTCGACCAGTATCCCGGTTGGCTCCAAAAACCTTCCCTCTGTACAGACACAGGTCCCGCAGCTGCTGCTTAGCTCACGAGGAACAGGCATCACCTTGGAAGGGATGCCTGTTTCCTCGCATTTTTTCTTATATCGTATGGCTCCGAAATGAGCATAAAAGGTCACAATATAGTTCATAATTTTTCTGTTTCTGCCTTGGTAATTATTCTGAATAAAGAAGCATACTCCCGTCAGCTTTCGTTCCGCTAGTATTGTACTCGTAGTTTACGGGTATTCTCTTATATTCTCTCGCATTCACACATAATCCACTTGGGGTCTACTTACATTTTCGAAATAATAGAGTATATTCCCCGTTATTCTCAGTCACTTCTACCTGGTATCCTGCATGCTCCCCGTAACGAATTGTGTTCTCTTTGGAAGCATGATTATCCACCAGCAAGGTGTATTCTGCCTCTTTGCTGGCCATAGCTTGACGAAGCAGGATAACCGGTTCCGGGCAGGAAAGTCCTCTGGCATCCAAAATTTTCATCTCTTTTCACCTGCAATCAAATCTCTAAATTGAGTTCGATTAACTCCTTTCTTCCAGGGTTTTGTCTTCTTTAGGAACTTCTCTATGGAAGGTATTTACAATTGCAATCACCGTTACCACCACTATGCCAATCACCACAGCAATCTTTCCATTTCCCGTAGGTCCCTCTCCACTGGAGGCAAGGCCGAAATTGTGGCTGAATGCTGCACCAATCATAAGTCCTAAAACCGTCACCACACTGTCTGTATTTCCTTCACCGGACAAGACTAATTGTCGCAGTGGACAACCTCCTAACAACACACAGGCAAAACCTGCCAATAACATCCCCAGGAAGTTCCACAGCCAGTCCGTGTGTGCAATTGCCTGACCTTCAAATGACAATTTAAAAAATACTGCCTCCGTAGATGCATCCAAAACCAGATTGGTAAGCAATGCACTCACAAGGATTGCCAGGAAGCCCAAGAGCAGTTTTGACTCACGAAAGAGAAGCATATCGCGTATGCCGCCAACCATACAGAGTCTGGTTCTCTGAGCCAACGCTCCTACAATCAAACCCGCCAGCAAGCTGACAGCGATAGCCGCGTGTTTTGCTCCCGGTCCGGCACCCGCTTCGGTAAAGAATATAAAGCCAGGGGCTGCCACCAAAAGAATCAGAAAGGCAACTTGAATCCCGGGGTAGAGACTTCCCTCTAAAACAGGGAGCTTGTAGGTACGCTTTAAGCTATATCCTCTATTCAGAAAGAACACTCCCACAAGAATACCACAAGCAAAGCCGGCCAAGCCCAGCAACGCATTCAAGTCCCCACCGGCTATACGAAGAATCATACGGAATGGGCAACCCAAAAACATCAAACAACCTACCATGGCAAAGAAAGCAAGCACAAATCTTGTGATTGGGGAGCTTCCTCCTTTTGCCTGATATTCCTTTTTCACCAATGCCATCAAAAAGCTTCCTAAAACCAAGCCTATAATTTCCGGTCTGATATACTGTACTGCACCAGCTCTATGTAAGCCTAATGCTCCGCTGGTATCTCTTAAAAAGCAGGCGATACAAAAGCCCATATTGGTTGGGTTTCCCCAGAATACCAACAAGGAAGCTAGGATGCCGATTCCTAATCCTGCAAGAATAATCCACAATTTTTCTCTCTTCTGTGTCATTGTAATCTCCATTCTGGTACCTTTTGGCAGTATAAATAATACATCTGGTTATAGCTAATTTATCTAGCTGTAGAAATTTCGCTCTTATTGTACCATTTTACTTAGTTTCGGTCTATACTTACCTTGATTTCTTTTGCTTCTATCTTACTATTTTACTCTTGCTACTGATCTGGCTTTGACCTCTCATTTTCTTTTACCCGCCCCCTTTGGCTTTCTCACACATGCTACTGATTTGTCTAAGTTTCCTTGTTTTCTTTTACTCGCCCTCTTTTGGTTTCTCTTGTCTGCTACTGATTCTGCTAAGTTTTCTTATTTTCTTTTACTTGCTCCCCTAGAGTTTCTCACGCCTGCTACTGATTCTGCATAATTTCCTTGTTTTCTTTTACTCTCCC
>CAMAHO010000060.1 GCA_945834545.1 uncultured Lachnospiraceae bacterium
GAACGCAGTCGCCACTGAGCCAGGACGGCGAATTGGCGACGGTCTCGTACGGCGATAAAGAAAAAATCAAAGTATTTAGAAAAACCAGCATTCGTAGCGTGATTGAAAGATAACCCCGGAGGGATTGTTGTTTTCTTTTGTGCGTTTCGTACCAGGTGGACCATCGGGGACACTAAAAAAGCCGGAAATTACCGTCCCCAGGACCACATATTATCTAAGCTGGAACTGAGAAATGGTATTCATCAATGCCTGTGCGCATTCTCCCAGCTGAGTGGAGATAGCGGAATTCTCCTGGGCACTAGCAGCATTGTTCTCTATGGTGTCGCTGATTTCCTGAATACTGCCTAAAATCTCATCTGCTGATTTCTTCTGGGTTCCCACATAAGTGACGATGTTCTCTGCCATCCTAGCATTTTCTTCTGAGTAGCTTACACTATTTTCAATGGTCTTCCAGGTCCTCTCCACTAAGTTTTTGCCCCTCTCAACAGAACGAAGAGAGTTCTCTATGGCTCCGCTGATTTTGGTGCTGGATTTGGTACTGTTGCCGGACAGAGCTCCGATTTCCTCTGCCACAACCGCAAAGCCCCTTCCTGCCTCCCCAGCTCTTGCCGCTTCTATAGAGGCATTGAGTGCAAGGAGATTTGTCTGATTTGCAATTCCGTTAATCTCAGTGACAAAGCCGGCAATTTCTTCATAGCAATCCGAGATTTCCTGCATTGCTTCCACTAACTCCTTCATTTCCTCAGAGCCTGCTGCCAGACAGCTGTTGGTATTGGCAAGGTTTTCCTGAATGGAAGAAGCAAAGCCTTCTATCTCAGCCATATTGTCCGTCAGCTTTTGCATTTCTCTTGAAGCATTTCCCACAGATTCACTCTGGGCACTGGCAGCAGTTGCAACCTCCTCGCTGGTATCGGATAACCCTTTGGAATACTGCAGCACTGTGGTTGCCTGCTCGTTGATTTCCGTAAAGCTCTGATTAAGAACCTGCATAATCTCAATCAAAGCATTTTTGATAACCTCGTAATCCCCGGAAAACTGTCCATCCACAGTGAAATTCAGGTTTTTCTCTGAAATAGCAGTTACTGTCCCTGCAATTTCAGAAATATATTTCTGTAACGACTGAATGGTATCATTGAGTGCAACAGAAAGGGCATGCACCTCACAGGACTGTTCATCCACTTCAAAGGTATATTTCAGCTCCCCATCTGCAATCTTGCTGACATTCGCCGCCAGCTCCTCCAATGGAAGGAACAGTGGATTGATTCCTTCTACCAGGCGTCTCTTGGCCAGATTGCCAAGTACCAGGCTGAGAAGAATGGTAAGCACCACAATGGTAGCCACCACCACAAGAATCCATCGAATGGAAATCACTGCTACAACCGTCCAGTCTGTAGCCTCTGAACGATTGCTGATGGCAAACTTAGGTCCCCCGCTGTAATCAAAGATAAGCTTTGTACTCAAAGGCTTTTCACAAACCCCTTTATACTTTCCGCCCATGGCTTCCGTCACTGTAGTAGAGCTGTCATTGGTCAAAGCAATGCTCTCATTGGGATGGGTCAGAATGGTGCCTTCCTTGGAAACTAAGAACACATAATTGCTTCCGTCATAGGATTTCTCAATCAAGCCTACCAGGTCATCCAGGTACATATCCAAGCCAGCTACACCAACTGCCTTGCCATTGACAAAAATAGTTTTTGACAGAGTGATACAGATATTCCCGGTCTGTTGATCCACATAGGGCTCTGTGACATAAACACCCTCTGTCTGCATAGCGCCCTGATACCAAGCCCGCTCCGAAACGACGAAATCCTCATCAGGAATCCATCCTCCGGACATATAGGTCATGATACCGTCAGAATAGACAACCCCCTCCTCCTTGACGCAGAGATATACAGCAGAAATATCCTCGTACTGCTGTACCATAGAATCCACATAGGAGTGAAAATTCTCATGGCCTGTCTCGTACGACACGCCTGTTGCAACGGTGTTGATAAATGCAATTTTTTCAGACATAGCATTATCTACCTGGGAGGTATATAGTCGCACCTGCTTAGTATTGTCCTTCATGATGTAAAAAATCATCATACCCAGAACGGCAATTCCGGCCAACAAACACAATCCTGTGATAATTCGCTTCACAAGGAGATTTGCCTTTCGGTTAACATTGAAACTGAGCTTCTGTAATTCCTTCTTTTCCATATCGTACTTTCCTTTCTCTGTATACAAAACCTTCAAAAGCAATGTACAGAATCAAATATCTTTCGGAAAATTATAACAGAAAAATCGGGAAAAGTACAGAAATTTGGTGGTCCTGGGGACGTTAATTTATGGCTTTTTTATTGTCCCCGGTGGTCCACCCCGAAACGATACTGGTAACAAGGGAAGCTCTATCGCTATCTCTTAGTCTTGCTGCCGGATCCAATCCACCCAGTTCGTATAGTATCGACCCAGCACATGGAAGGAGTCACTGGAATAGTCTGTAGACAGATTCCCCTCCTCGTCATCAAACAAAACATTCACATCCAGATAGTAGGTTCTTTCATTGTCAGCTGATGCTTCTATCATTTGATTCACACGGTTAATGTTTTTATTGTTAAAAATACAGTCTTTTTCAGACTGTTCCTTTGTCACGTGCAAATTTGCACATAAGTAAATCTTAGCCTCACCCTGTGCACCTTTGATTTGCTCCAAAATCTCATTATACTGGGCTTCCACTCTCTCAAAACGATAACCCAGCTCGTTGATTCCCAGCATCAGATAGATGGTATCATACTGTTTTCGCTCCAGAATTTCCTCAAAGCTCAATTTCCCCTCTCCCGGAACCGTAACTGTCTTTTTGTTTAAAGAGAACACGGACATCCCTGAGGAAGCAAAAAAAGTGGCATTCTCAATATTGCCATATTCCATAAGGCCGACTGTCCTGGAATCCCCGATAAACAGGGCGTTGGCAAAGAACTCCTGCCTACCGGTTTCCTCCTTTGGAGCATCCTCCTGCTCTTTAGATACCGTATCCTGTGCCTGAGACTCCTGCTCCTCCGTGGATTGTTCAGACTGTTTGATAGGAGCCTCTTCTGATGGTTCCGCCGATGACTGCGTTTCCGGTTGTTTCTCTATTACATTAATTTGTTTCCCCTCCTCAGGGGAGGAGTAAACCTGCTCTGTACTTTTTGCAAATACCGTTTTGTCCATATTCTCCAGGTAATCCTTGACATACCTTACACCCAAAATAAACGCACACAACACAAAACAAGATAAAAACCATTTTGCAAACAGCAAATCTCTCTTCTTCATTTGTATCTCTGTACCCTTCCTTTCCTAGATCTCCAATATCGAAATTGTGTGCCCCATGGATTTCGATATAACATTAAAACTGATAATACAAAAAGGGATTGTTGATTCCCTTGTAGAGAAAATAAACCGAACCGGCAAAGATCCCCACAAGAACAATCTGTCCCAAACCGGTGTCCTGTAGTTTCGCCCAGATTTTTTGCGGCAGCTTCACCACAAACAGCAGGCAAAGGAGCAGATACACTCCATACTCCTGTCCATACTTGACAAAATCCCCCTGAAAGCCGTAACCTACCATATTGTCTGCACCAAATAGTCTTCCGAAAAACAACTGGAGCTGGTTCCAATCTGTATTGGCAAACACAGCCCAGGACAGAGGAATCAAAAACAGCATATATAGATGTCCCAATATGCGATAGCGGTCCAAAAACTGCTTTAATCCGGCCCTTTCCACTGTGATTACCACAAACAGCAGAAGACCCCAGAGCACAAAATTATAGCTTGCGCCATGCCAGATACCTGTCAAAAGCCACACCACAAAGAGATTGCGATAGGTGATAAGCTTTCCCTTTTGATTTCCACCTAATGGGATATAGACGTACTCCCGAAACCAGCTCCCTAAGGTGATATGCCAGCGTCGCCAGAATTCTGTCATGCTGGTGGATAAATAGGGATTGTCAAAGTTTACGGGTAAATCAAAGCCCAGCATACTTCCCAGACCAATGGCCATCAGGGAATACCCCAGAAAGTCAAAATAAATTTGAAAGCTGTAGGCGAATAATCCAAGCCATGCCAGAGGCGTGGAGATACTCTCATACCCGATGGCAGTAAGCTGACTCCACAGCCCACCCACGCGATTTGCCAAGATCACCTTACTTCCAAGTCCCAGGATAAACACCCGAAGACCATTTAAAATAGAGTGAAAATTGTAGGTTCTTTTGTGTATCTGATGGCAAATATCCCGAAATTGCACGATGGGACCTGCCACCAGCTGAGGAAACATACTTAGGTACACCCCGTAGTGTAAAAAGGAGGATTCAGCTCTGCATTTCTTCCTATGTACATCACACAGATAAGAAATGGCCTGAAAGGTGTAAAAGCTGATGCCGATGGGAAGAACCCTCAGGAAATACTTACAAACAACCAGATAAAGGACATTTGTTGCCACACCCAAGGGAAACCAAAGCTTTCCATGACTTTTGTCTATTAAAATCCCAAATAGATAATTCAACATCAGTGAAGCCATAAAGAACAGGATATATTCCGGCTTTTCGGCAGAACCGATTCCATAAAACAAAAGACTTCCAAGGAGCAGGCACACATTTCTGAACCGCTCCGGGGTCAGATAATATATGCATAGAAAAATCGGCATAAAAACAAATATGAACTCTATGCTGCTAAAAACCATACTACTTTGCTCCTTTGCTCTTCCTAGTCCTTGTTTGGAGAGGCTTTACTTTCGAATGGAGGTTAACTCTTCATTTGGAATCTCAAACTCCAAAGCTCCCATATACATAGGAGCGACATCCCCTTCATCAAAGGCAATCACAATGTTGCCACCCTCGTTAACATAAAACTTCGTATCTTCCGTAATCGTCTTAAAATTCAAACCTTCTATTTCATCATGAAGCCAATAATGGACATCCTCATCCGCGTCCATATTCTGCTGCATTTGCTTTTTAATGCTGTCGCTAATCGGTGTCAGGTAATCTGCTCCCTCGAGGAACAAGTCCTTTAGCTTCAATAGCTCACCGGTCTTTAAATCCACCGTATAATAGTAATTCCACTGGTAACCGCTACCCGCTCCCTGATAACACATTAGTTTAACACAGAAGTAGGTCTCTGTGGTGGTCAAAATCTCACTTTTCACAAGATAATCCTGATAGCCCTGTTCATCCCCCAGATAGGTCTCAAATTCTGCAATAATCTCATTGGTAATCTTTTGAATATCCGCATTAATCTCGTTTAGGGATTGCTCCAGGGTTTCCTGGACCTTCTCATCCTGGTCTGAATTTGTGGAAACGATTTTGGGCACCTCAATATCCGCTTTGTTACGCTGCGACTCAAACCGGTAATCTCTGAAGGTAACTACCCGAATCAGGGAACCCACAATAGGCAGCTCACTCATGGCATGGGCAACGGTTGCGGAGGTATTGGGAAGAATAATCATCACAGCCAGGATGGCTGCAGCCACTGAGGAAAACTTTACCAATCGCTTTTTGTATTTTGAACTCTGATTTCTTTTCTTTGCCCGGTCCATGGTTTCAAGCAGCTTGCGCATATCCTGAGCCTTCATCTGCGGCTTCAGATACTCCAGCTTCAAACTGTCAAGCTTCTCCTCCAAAACTTCATTGCTGTTCTTTCTTTGAGTAAAATCACACACCATCCTATTCACCTACCTTTCTGCTCGGCTCTATGCTTTGCTCCCTATCATCCTCCAGAGCAGCTCTCATTTTTCGTAGACTGCGATATAACCTGCTCTTAACGGTACTAAGATTTTCATCCAGAATCTCTGCTATCTCCTCCAGCTTCCGATCCTCAAAAAACCGGAGAATCACCACCGCTTTGTCTTTTTTCTCCAACTGGTCTATGGCTCGTTTCAGGTCGATATCCTCATATCGGTCCTCTGCATAAGCCTGGTCCTGAAACCCTTCCTCCTCCATCTCCTCATAGGAATAGGCTTTCGCATGCTTTAAGAAACTAAAGCATTCATTCAGCATAATCCTATAAATCCAGGTTTGGGCATATTCCGGCTGTTTCAGAGTGTGACAGCTGCGAAGCGCTTTGTAGGCTCCATTCTGTACAATATCGCTGGCATCTGCATCATTATGTACATAGCTGTACGCCAATCGATAATATGCATTATATTGCTCCAGAAGAATCGTCTCTACGAGATCCTGATTCTCTTTCTTCTGCTTTCCAAACAGGCGTTGCAAAGCTCTCTCCTCCTTCCAAATTGCTTTCTCTATAGGATTAGACGATGTACTTGAGAAAAAAGTTTCACACAGGTGGTCCTGGGGGGTTGGGGCGGTCCTGGGGGTGGTCCTGGGGACGCTAATTTCTGGCTCTTTTATTGTCCCCGATGGTCCTTTCTTTGGATGTTGAGACGGGTAGCCGGAACCCCATGGATATCTCTCAATCACGCTGCAAATGCTTGTTTTTCTAAATACTTTGGTATACACTGTGATACCGAACGAGACCGTCGCCAATTCGCCGTCCTGGCTCAGTGGCGACTGCGTTCGACATCGTGTCGAACGCTCTCTGTGAATAGGCAAAGTATTAAGAAAAACTACGCATTCTCCGCTAATCGATTGAGAGATATCCATGGGGTTCCGGCTACCCATATCATAGTAAGGTGGGCCACCGGGGACAATAAAAGAGCCGGAAATTTACGTCCCCAGGACCACCCCCAGGATCACCTCATACACAGTAACAATTGCCCCATCCTTTATATCATAAAAAAATATCTGTCCGGAAAGGTCGTCGCATGCCCCCAGATATTCCAAAAACACGAAATAATCCGTAGTAGATACGCGTCCGTCTTCCAGCTGCTTGACTCTTTCGTCCTGCTTAAAGGTTTGACCCCGATCGATAAACACAAACTCACACTCACTGGCAAAGGGATAATCCACACTCTCACTTATCGAATCGACAGCCACAATGGCGCAACCATCGAAAAAATAGTCATCTGGAATCTGAAGTCTTTCTCTTAGTTCGGTATCCTTCTCGCTTACAAATAAATTTCGTGCTATCCCTATATACCCGGCAGTAGACACTTTTGTGATTGTTCCACACAGCCAGTCTCTCTGATCCCCCCACCGAAAAGAGCTACTAAGGTCTATATTCCGATCTTGCAAAGTATATTGTTTTACCGGCTTTTTATCCTCTTTCGGATTGGTCATAAAGCATACGAATACGATACATCCCAAAAGTATAGCGGAAAGTGTAATCCAAAATGTAGGTTTTTTATATCGAATAACAGCCTTTACCCTGGTTTTGATTCCCACTTCCCCAAAGGCAACAGGGCAGGCTGTTATCATTCTTCGCTTCCTCTTACAATCTAAAAGAGTTTGGCAGTAATTCACCTTCCACTCTTTGTCTCTGTCTTTTGTAACCTTCTCGTCACAGGCAAGCTCAATATCCTTGCACAATAAAATGTAGGCTAGCCAGCAGAGAGGTTGAAACCAATAAATGGCTAAAATCAAATATCCTAAGGGCTTCCATAAATGGTCGAACCTTTTTACATGTGTCCTTTCGTGCTCCAGCACGCACTCATAGGCTAAATCCTCCATACCGGAGGGAAGATAGATTCTGGGTCTACAAATCCCCAGGATAAAAGGACCGTTTACTTCATCACAGACAAAAATGTTCTTTGCAGTCTCTCTGGCTGCCCTCACCTGTCTTTTTAGCATTAGGGAGGAAAAAATTGCATACAGGACAAGTATCGCCACACCCGCAAGCCAAAGGGTAGAAGCAACCGACACAAAAGCCATCCAGGAGTTGCCAGCATCTCCCGGTGTGGAGGCAACGCCGCCCACCAAGGAAAGAAGCTCCTTATTTACATCCAATCTCTCCGCACTCATTTGTGAGATAGAGGAATCGACCATATTGCCTGATATGGGTCTTTCCTTTGGCATCAGGCTAAATACACTTGTTAAGCTGATTGGAAGCACCAGCCGAATGGCCACGAAGGCCCATAACACACAGGAAAACCATTTGGGAGCCCTCTTAATCAAGAGTCTTGCAAGACAAACCACAACAATCAGTATCCCTGATATGAGAGCAGTATTTAGAACCTCGAGAAATATCTGATTTACCATACTATGCTCCCTTCTAATTTCTGTATTGATCTATCATTTTTTGGATCTCGTCAACATCCTTTTGGGACAGCTTTCTACCGGAAGCAAAGGCCGCCAGAAATGACGGAAGAGATCCTTTAAAATTCTCCTCCACAAACTGCCTGCTTTTAGCCCCGTCAAAGGCTTCCTTGGAAACCAGAGCTGAAACCACACCCTCGGCATTTTGAAATAAGCCCTTCTCGCAAAGCTTACGAAGGACAGTATAGGTAGTAGATTTTTTCCACCCAAATTTACCTTCCGCCTCTTTCACCAGCTCGCCTGACCCGATTGGCTCCTTTTCCCAAATAAGCTGCGCAAACTGCTCCTGTATCTCTCCTAGTTCAACCTTCATATCCATGCTTTACCTCATCAAAATAAAATAGTCTATTTAGAGTAAACCTCTTTTGGAAGTTTACTCTAAATAGACCATTTTGTCAAGCGCATAACAAGCAACATTAGGGACAGGGTTGTTTGCTGTGTCTCAAATGCTTCATCTACTCCGCCAAGGAAATGCTTACTATAGACTGCACATTGGAAACTACCGTATCTACGTCCTTGTCCCCCTGAAAATATCCACTGGCCTCTTTCAGAACAATGCCCAAAATCTCGTAACCAGCTCCGATTGTACCACACAAGCCTCCATTAGCTCGTGAAATTCCTGGTAATAGGTTGTGCCATCCGGCTTTGTGGCAACCCGTTCCCAGCCCGACTGCCCGGGAACATGCACAAAGGAATATTCTGACCAGCCCACAGTTTCCCTCACACAATCCTGCATATCTTCTTTCGCATACCTTGTATTTCCTCCCTCAACAACATCCGGGACAGAGATGGGCATCAAAAAACTCCGTCCCTATTGTTCACTGAAAAACAAATCTACCCGATTTTTTAGATGCTCCAGTGCCATATCTCGTGGAAGCTCCCCTTCTATATAACCATAGACCTCCTCCCAAATGATGTCAAGGAGCTCATTCGGAAGGTTTGGTTTATACTTTGCAGTGCGATAAAGCTCCTTAAATCTTATTTCTGCCTCATCCAACTGTCTTTGTAAAAGCTCAAATTGCTCCTTTGTGAGCATGGCCTTCTCGTTCTCCAGAATCTGTTTTCTGGTTCGTGTAGTCTGGTCTTCCAGAGAATCCTCTCTGACAGAGAGAAAGAAATTGACAGAGGATTTGTCTGCTGCCAGTTGACCTTCATAAGATAAAAACTCTCTTAAAAATAAGTAGGCTGCTTTCTTTTCCTCTCTTTCAGCACTTCCTCGAATCGTAATGGGATACCCAAAGCTCATATAATGCGCTGCTCCATCTTTTGAAGGATACCCTGAATAGCTGATCTTTTCCCCTAACTCCTGAAGGCTGTCTACAACTTGAGTAAGATCTGTAATACTTTTTACCCGAAAGGGAATTTGATTCTCCTCCACAACAGACAACAGGCTTTGCCTATCCTCGTACTTACAATAGGTATCTATCATGTCGAAGATTTGAACCATATGCTCATAATCCATGCTTTGCCCATTAGGACCATCCTGTAACCAATAGCTGTCCTCCAAGCCGTGGGTAAAAAAGGCAGAAAACAATATCATACCGGGAGGGTTTCCCTCCGGTTCAAAGATGGCTTGACAATCCTCTTTTTGCTGTATAAAGCTTATAAAATCCTCATACTTCCATTCCGGTTGTGGACTCAATTCTTGAACGGAAAGTAAGGTCTCAATGGAAAAATCAGTGACCACGCCAAAGTATTCTCCATTCACCTTGCAAGCCTCCAGAACAGGGGCAAGCAACTCCTCCAGCTTTGTCAGCTTCATAAAATCATCCAAAGGCTCCCAATACTCTGTTTTTCCCTCAAATCCGGTTAGGAGCGTGTCAATCAGAACCGGACCCTCCCCTGCAATGAGCTGTGTGTTTAGCTTTGTCTCCCCTAAATCGGTTACCAATGTCACCTTACAGGTAGGATACTTTCCATTGAAATAATCCACAAATTTCTTATATTTGTCCAGCTGATGAGGCATAATTGCAAAGGTTATTTCGGTGACAGTTTCCTCTGTGGTAGTGGGAATCAGCTGTCGATAAGAAAGCTCATCATTTTTTCTGCAAAGCAGAGAGACGCCTTCTGTGCTATGCGGAAACAGCTTCACATCAGTCACTGTAACAGCATGATTTCGCCATAGATACAAGGGCTTTTTGTTTTCCCATTTCAGGTCACAGGCATAGACGCCGGTTCCGTCTGCATAGAGAATCCTGTCATTCTGCCAAAGAATACAATCCATAATGCCTCCCTTACCGGAGGAAAGCAAATCCAAGCTGCCGGTATTTTGGTCAAACCATAGGATATCAAAGCCAAGCTCCGTCTTATTACTATCCGTATCCTCATATCCAAACTGACAACGAAGTCCCACTCTTCCATCAAAAAAAGGACATAAGCCGGTATACAGATAGGGTTCCTCATGTTCCGTCTCCGGTGACACAAAGCTTTGGAAGAGCCGAAGGGAGTTTTTGCCAAAGCTAGGCGGCCACAAATAGGCGCAATACTCCCCTTCCGGAGATTCCTGGTTTAGCTCATAGGAAAATGCCGCACTATA
>CAMAHO010000061.1 GCA_945834545.1 uncultured Lachnospiraceae bacterium
GACCACTGGGGACGGTAATTTCTGGCTTTTTTAGTGTCCCCCCTGGTCCAGGCAGGCTATTTCCTTGGTTTCGTCCCAGAGTTGTGGCCTGCCTGGACCAGGGGGACACTAAAAAAGCCAGAAATTACCGTCCCCAGTGGCACACCTCAAGTTTTCTGCTTGACGAATGACACAATCCTTTGTATAGTGGAGATACCTTTCTGGTAGTTTCATTTCTTCAAGAGGTCCTGTATGATTCCTGATTTAGAATTGGTTTTATCCCATTTGGAACAACACTATATGGTCATTAAGGAGCTGGGACAGGGCGGAGCCTCGGTGGTGTATTTGGTGCAGGAAAAGCAAGGTTCCAGGCGCTATGCGGCAAAGCTGTTTTCGGATATGTCAAATGGACTGCACGAAGCCTGGATACTTCAGAACATTCACCATCCGTTGGCCCCGTCCTTTCATCAGCTGCTTACCTTAGAGAATACAGCCTGCCTGATTATGGATTATGTGGAGGGCAGGCCGCTTCATGAATATTGTCAGGAAGAGCAACCCAGCCTGTCACAGATTTTTTTGTGGGTAAAGCAAATGGCATATTTTTTTCAGTATCTGCATAGTCTTCCCACGCCAATTTATTACCTGGATTTGAAACCGGATAATTTGATTGTACTATGCAATGGGAATTTAAAACTGATAGATTACAATGCAGCCTGCTTTGAGAAAGAAGGGCAGGTGCGCTTTGGTACCAGGGGCTATGCACCACAGGAAATGTATGACGATAAGGAGAGTGTAGGTAGCTTTTCGGACAGGTTTACCCTGGGAAGGCTGATTGGTTATTTGCGGCAACGGCGAAAGAAAAAGAGGTTTTGTACGCCAAGGGAGCTTAAGCAGTTAGGAGTTTTATGGCTTTTGCAGAGTCTATGCTTAAATGATTTTATGCGAAAGCGAGTGATGACTGATAAGCTCGTAATCTGTCTATGTGAGAGAGGATGATAATCGTTTCAGACTTTGAAATGGTGTACCCTGCACGGCCAAACTGTTACGAATATGATGCTATATATAGAAAACAGAAATAGGAAGTTATGTAAAAGAGAATGGTTGACTATGCTGGGGTTCAAAGGTAAAATGGATATAGTTTTTGCAAAGAGAAGGTGAAGTGTGGTGGGTATCGAAATACCATATAAGAAATTAAATCTACCTAAGGATTTCCCCTATGCCTACGAGACGCATTTACATACCAGGCAAGGCAGTGCCTGTGCGAAAAATGACGGGGCAGAAATGGCAAGAGCAGTCAAACAGGCCGGATATACCGGTATGTTTGTGTCGGATCATTTCTTTTACGGTAATACAGCAGTTGACCGGTCTTTGCCCTGGAGTGAATGGGTAGAGGGTTACTGCAAAGGGTATGAAACGGCAAAGGAAGAAGGAGACAGGATAGGACTGCAGGTTTTCTTTGCCTGGGAGGCCTCCTATCGGGGCACGGACTTTTTGGTCTACGGGCTGGACAAAGAATGGCTTCTTAAGCACCCGGAGATTAAGGACGCCACGGTGGAGGAGCAATATCAGTTGGTTCATCAGGACGGTGGCATGATTATCCATGCACATCCCTACCGCGAGGCTTCCTATATTAAAGAAATTCGGCTGTTCCCGGAGTGGATTGACGGGGTGGAGGTGCGCAATACTTCCCATCAGATGGAGAAGGGGGACCGCCCGGATTTTGACCAAAACGCCCTGGCTTATGCCAAGAAGTATGATTTCCCGCAAACCTCCGGCTCAGATATTCACCACGTGGATTTATATGGCGGTGGCATGGCCTTTTCCCACAAGCTAAACAGTATCAGCGATTTTATTACCGCAGTAAAAAATAGGGAGGGCATACTGCTTCCCCTGGAGCCGGCATTTTTGTGACATAACAGTGGGGGACCTGTCGCTACTGTCCCCGCCGAACGAGAAGGAAAGGATTAAGAGTAAAAATGGTAAGACATGTGATTTTATGGACATTAAAGGATCAGTTTTCAGGAGCCCAGATGGAGGACATCAAGGCGGATATTAAGAAGGGACTGGAAGGGCTGCAGGGACAGATTGACGGGTTAAAGGAAATCCATGTCTATACACAGGGACTTTCCAGCTCCAATGCGGACTTGATGCTGGATTCCTATTTTGACAGTGAAGAAGCCTTAAAGGGCTATGCGGTGCATCCTGCCCATGTAGCCGTTGCAAACGAGAAGGTAAGACCCTTCACGAAGACCAGAACCTGCTTGGATTTTGAGGTGTAGGGATACTCCTATATCGGAATGATAAGAAGAATGAGTCTGCTTTGAGTATGTCTCTGTAGAAGGGATATACTAGAAAAGCAGACTTTTTTTAAGAGAAAGGGAATTTGCTTGAGTTTAAGTATCAGACAAAGGAGGGAATCGTATGGATAACGGTGCAAGTAGCTACCGCCGTTTTCTGGATGGCGATGATGAAGGGATTGTCGAGATTATAAAGGAATACAAGGATGGGCTTATGCTGTTCATCAATCGGTATGTTGACAATATCCATATTGCCGAGGAATTGACAGAGGATGTCTTTGTGCGTCTGGTCACAAAAAAGCCTCATTTCGTGGCAAAGTATTCGTTTAAGACCTGGCTTTATACCATAGGCAAGAATACAGCCTTCAATTACCTAAAGCGCCAGAAGAGGCACTTGGATATCGCAGATGAGACCATGGAACAGGTTATGTCTGATGAAAAACTGGTAGAGGAAGCGTATATCAGGGAGGAACAAAAGCGTCTCTTGCTGCAGACTCTTTCCAGACTGAATTCCGATTACAGTCAGGCTCTGTATCTGAAGTATTTTGAAGATATGGATAATGAGCAGATTGGCAAAATTTTGGGCAAGCAGAAGAGGCAGATTGAGAATCTGCTTTATCAGGCAAAACAGAAGCTAAGGCAGGAACTGGAAAAGGAGGGCTTCGTCTATGAAGGATTATAGAGAAATGGCGGAAAGTGTACTGCAACGGCGGGACGCTTATGTGATAGAGAAAAAGAGAAGACAAAAACAGTTTAGGAAGGTGTGCGGTGCGGTTTGCAGCCTGGCATTGGTAGCCTTTTTGAGCGTCAACGCGTTGTTGGTGCAGCAAGGTGAGAAGGCTTCCTTTCGGTCGGCTGACCGAGCTGGTTTAGGTAGTGATGGAGCGGTGAATGATGCCCTGCCCCAGGAGTCGGAAATGATGCAGTACGCTGTGGTAGAGGATTTACGAGAGGAAATGGCTGTGGAGGAGGAAACCGGCCAGGACACAGCAAAAGAACAGATGGCTAAGGCCACACTTGAGGGACAGCTGGCAGATGGTTCGGAACAAGAGTTCAAACAGCAGGCCACCGAAGCAGACGCAGTCTGCAAAGGCGCAATGGAGGCAAGCTACGAAGCAGACCCCATGGAGCAGGTTTGGGGAGGGAGCTATCTGAATGATCAGGGCAAGCATGTAGTATTTTTGACTCAAAACAACGAAACATACCAGAACATGGTGTTTGAGCTGAATCCGGATTGGCTGGAGGAAAACACTATTTTTAGGGATGCTGCATTTTCTTTAAACTATCTAAACGAAGTATTGGATTTGATCTCAAAAGATATGGTAGCGGGCAAACTGCCCTATGTTCCGTCAGCCTATGTAAACGAGTACGAAAACTGTGTAACAGTCAGAACTATTGACTTGACTGCCGGGCAGCAGGCAGAGGTGCTTGGCTATGGACTGGAGGGCAGTATTGTGATTGTGAGTGATGAGGAGCTGTCCACCACGGAATTACTACAGGAGAAGGAGTAGATTCCTGCCGAGAAAAGAGTCGTGGAGAAACACTTCCGTAGTCTTGGCGAGTATGAGACCTACCAAAGAAAGAACCCGGATGGCTTTGCTGTTCTGGAAAAACACATGGATGGATGGTATAATGGGGACTAGGTTTATATTTACCTGGTCCCTTTTTAATGATTAGACAAAAACAAGCGACTCCGCTACCTAATGGTTTGAAGGATGCGAATATGAATCTGCTAGAATGAATGCAATAGAAAGGAAGAAGTATTTATATGAGACGATTTATGATGCTGTTAGTCAGTTTAGGTCTGCTTTTATGTGGCTGTGGAGAGGTGCAGCCTTCCAATAAAACGGCAGAGACAGAGCAGAAAAAACAGATTTCCCAGGAGGCTTCTGTGGAGGAGTCTGCGGAAGATGTCAAGCAGGAGGACGACTCCAAGCAGGCAGAGGACGAAACCTCTGGTCAGGAGGTGGAGGAGAAGGTCAGCTTAAAGGAGCTGGCAGCAGATTTCTTTACCATAGGTGTGGGAATCAACGGCAGCACCTTGGAGAATCAGACCCTGAATCTGCCGGAATATATGGAGCTTTGTAAGGAGCAGTTTAACAGCTGCACCATGACAAATCTGATGAAGAGCTGCTATATTCTGGACCAGGCCGGTTCCAAGGCGAATCTGGAGTCCGCTGATGGGAGTCCTGCTCTTAATTTTGCAAGTATAGACCCCACATTGCAGTGGTGTATGGAAAATGACATGAAGATGAGAGGGCATACGCTGGTATGGCACGCTCAGGCTCCGGAATGGTTTTTCAAGGAAGGCTATGACGAGAAGGGAAGCTATGTAGGGAAGGATGACATGCTCTTTCGTATGGAGAGCTACATAAAACAGCTGTTAACGCATGTGCAGGAGAATTATCCTGGCGTCATCTACTGCTGGGATGTAGTCAACGAGGCCGTGGACCCGGACAAGGGGGATCAGGACAGTGGATTTTTGTGCCGAACAGAAAGTGACGGGACGCCCAATCCCTGGTATGAGACCATTGGACCGGAGTATGTAAAAATGGCCTTTACCTATGCCAGAAAGTATGCGGACCCGGAGGTAAAGCTTTTCTATAACGATTTTAATACCTATATGATTCCGAAGCGGGCAGCCATTATTTCCTTATGTGAGAGCTTAAAGGAGGAAGGGCTTATTGACGGCATCGGTATGCAGGGCTATTGGGGAATTGACTATCCCCAGAGGACTATCATAGACACTACCATTCGGGAGTTTGCCAAGCTGGATTTGGAGATTCACATAACGGAATTGTCCATTGGGGTGGATAAAGAGAATGAAGAGGAGTTTGAAAAGCAGGCCAAGGCTTACAGCAATATTTTTATCATGCTTCGCAATGCAGATACGGCAGCAGGCGGGCCTGCCAACATCACCAATGTAACCTTCTTCGGCTTAAAGGACCATTACAGAGAGGGAGATAGCACGAACTCCAGACTCTATGACAAGGATTACAATCCAAAGCCTGCATACCAGGAAATCGTGAACGTCATGAAGAAGTGCTATCAAGTTACAAAATAAAAATGAGTGGTCCTGGGGACGTGTACCGCCGGCTTTTTATGTGTCCCCAGTGGTCCAAGGGTAGAATAAGTGAGGGAGAGAATGAAGAAAAAGGAAAACAAAACAGTACGATTAGGGGAGAAGGACGAGAACGGTCAGTACAAGGTGCCTCACACCTGTTATGGTCTGGGCCGCAATATCCACTTCCTGTTTCAGAAGATATGGAAATACAGAAAACACTTGATTCTGATGTTTGTACTTGGGGCAGTGACCCAGTCTGTCATGACCTATCTGTGGAGCTACATAGGGAAGTTCATGATTGATATCATCCAAGCACAGCTTTCTGTGCAATCCAAGGATATTGCTCCGGTTATTCAGCTGTTGTCGGTGATTTCCGTAGTAGAGCTGATTGCCCTGGTGGGGAGCACCCTGGTATCCAATCGGGTTTACTTCAATATGTCCTACGTGCGCTTTCAAATGATTACAGAGAAAAACGATAAGCTTCTGTCCATGAATTACCAGATGCTAGAGAAACCTTATATCCTGGACCTGCATCAAAGGGCCTCCAACGCTCTGGGAGGAAACTGGCAAGGCTTTGAGGGAATGATGAACCGCCTGTATATCGTGGGTGCCCAGGTGGTCACTTTGATTGTGACCGCTACCACCATTTTGGTCCTGGACCCAAGACTGATCTTGGTTTTGACGTTGGCCATGGCAATTAATTATGGCTCTGCACGATGGTCTCTTCGGGATGATAAAAAGCATTTCTGGGATGCCACCTCCACCACCCGTCGTAAGATGAGCTATATGGAGAGGTGTACACAAGATTTTGACTATGCAAAGGATATCCGCTTATTTAACCTAAAGCCCTGGCTATTGCAGAAACAGAAGGGGATTCTAACGGACTATCAGAAGAGTTACCACAGGAGCAGAAATCTCTGGTTGAGACATTCCTTTATTTATTGTTCAACAACTCTTTTTTCCTCTGTGTTTATGTACTATATCTTGGTTACCCAGGTGTTGCAGGAGGCAGTCACGATTGGTAATTTTACCCTGTATCTGGGCTTGTGTAGCGCCTTTTCCCAGGCTCTTTCTAACCTTTATGATAATTTTGTACAGCTTCAGTTTTCATCTACCATGGTGGATGACCTAAGAACCTTTATGGATTTACAGGAGGAGAGGGAAGAGGAGCTGTTAGACATATCTGTCTTAGGGAAAGAATACACTTTTGAATTCAAGGATGTATGCTTTCGCTATGAGGGAGCCAAGGAGGATACCATTAAGCATCTGAATCTGACCTTCCCTGCAAGGCAGCGCCTGGCTGTGGTGGGCTTAAACGGAGCAGGCAAGACTACCTTTATCAAGCTGTTATTACGGTTGTATGATGTGACAAGTGGCGAGATTTTGGTGAATGGCTACAACATCAATCGGTTTTCCAGAAAGGACTATTATGGACTTTTCGCCCCTGTATTCCAAAATGTGGAGCTCTTTGCCTTTCCTCTAGCAGAAAATGTCTCTATGAAGGAGCCGGAGCGAACAGACCGGGAAAGGGCACTTTCCTGCCTGGTACAAGCCGGTATGGAAGAAAAGCTGGCCTCTCTGGAAAAGGGAATTGACACGGAGATTTTAAAGGTCCTATATGAAGACGGTGTGGATTTGTCGGGAGGAGAAAAGCAGAAGTTGGCCCTGGCCAGAGCTCTGTATAAGGATGCGCCTATCATTGTATTAGACGAACCCACTGCTGCGCTGGATGCCCTTGCGGAATATGAATTGTACCAGAATTTCGACAAGATGATGGAAGGAAAATCGGCAGTTTACATCTCCCACAGACTGTCCTCTACCCGTTTTTGCGACAAGATTGCTATGTTTATGGATGGCCGGATTGTGGAATACGGTACCCATGAGGAGCTCTTAGCACAAAAAGGGGAATACGCCAGCATGTTTGAGGTTCAGGCCCAGTATTACGAAAACAACGGGAAGGAGGGCACTGTCCATGAAGAAGCATAACGACAATGTGTTAAGAAAAGTGTATGGATATTTCCTTCCGGAAGCCTGGAAAACCAGCAAGGGATATTTCATGGTTCGCATAGCGAAAATGCTGGTGGTGGCAGGAACGCCCTTTATTAATATCTATTTTATTCCTGCGATTGTGGCGGAGCTTATGGGTGAGGGGAGAATCCGGAGATTGATTTTCCTGGTGGCCACTATGGTTTTGTTGGAGTTTGCTTCCGGCATTGCCAATGGGGTTTTGAACAATGTGATAGAGCGCTACGGGCAGTATTTTGAAAATCATTTTAAAATGATTTTGAGCAAACGAATTATGGAACTGGATTTTCAGCTGACAGAGGACAAGAAGGCCTTGGATCAGCTGGAGCTTGCCAAAAACGGTATGAGCTGGTATTCCGGAGGCTTGAACGGCTTGCTGGATCCCTTTTTCAGCCTGCTTTCCAATGTGTTGACCTTGGCGGGAGTAGTGACCTTGATTCTGACCAATACCCCTATGATTTTGGTTATTGCCGGAGCCATTGTAGCCGTCAGTACACTGATTAGCAGTAGACTCAATAAGATTGAGCAGGAGGGCTATAAGCAGCTGGGAAAGATTAACCGTGTTTTTGGATATCTGGGTTGGAGTCTGGTGGATTTTCGGTACGGTAAGGATATCAGACTCTATGATTCCAAGGATATGATGGTGGAAAAGTGGAAGTTCTTTACGGAGGCCTTCAATCGAGAGAACAGGGATATCGCCAACAAGCAGCTGCCTTTCCTGCTGTTACAAAACGGAACCCAGGTCATTCATGATGTGGCAGCCTATCTTTATCTGGGACTGCTGGCGATCTTTGGCAAGATAAGCATTGCTACATATATCCAGATGGGGAATTCTACAGGTACCTTTACGAACTCCCTAAAAAACATTGTCATCCTGTTACAGGACATGATAAAAAAATCCAACTATGCAAATGAGTATGTTACCTTCATGGACTACCCCGCCGCTATGCCAAAGGGTACCAAGCCTGTAAAGGAGGGGAAGCATGTATTTGAGTTTCACAAGGTATCCTTTACTTATCCGGGCTCTGAGGTGGAGGTATTAAAGGATGTGAACCTGGTGATTCATGAGGGTGAGCATTTATCTGTGGTAGGCTTAAACGGTGCCGGCAAGACGACCATGGTGAAGCTTTTATGCCGGTTGTATGACCCCACCAAAGGCGAAATCCTTATGGATGGCACGAATATTAAAGAGTACGATTATGAGGAGTATATGAAGGTATTTGCTCCGGTATTTCAGGATTTCAAGCTGTTTGCCTTTACCATTTTGGAGAATCTGATGCTAAAGGAAGCACAGGACATTGGCGCAGAGGACGCGGTTGCTAGGAAAACCCTGGAAAAGGTTGGTATGCGAGAAAAGGTAGATTCCTTCAAAAACGGAATCCACACGGTGTTGTTCAAGCAGTTTGAGGAGGATGGGATTGAGCCTTCCGGTGGGGAGCAGCAAAAGCTGGCAATTGCCAGAGCCTTGATTAAGGATGCTCCGGTAGTCATCCTGGATGAACCTACAGCGGCTCTTGACCCTATCGCTGAGTATGAGATTTATAAGCACTTTGAGGAATTAGTAAAGGGGAAAACCGCAATCTATATTTCTCACAGATTGTCCAGCTGTCAGTTCTGCGACAAGATTGCAGTCTTCTCAGAAGGAAATGTCAAGGAATATGGCACCCACGCCGAGCTTGTACATAAGCCGGATGGCATCTATGCAGAAATGTTTGCCGCCCAGGCACAGTATTATGTAGAAGGGTAGAGAGACAGGGGGGACAACGGGGACAGGTCCATTTGCCCCCTTGGAAAATTGTCTTCACAGAATAAAGATTCTTTGTCCAAGGGGTCAAATGGACCTGTCCCCGCTGTCCCCCAACAACCGAAATCTGTTCTTCTTTGTCTCCAGAATTCCTTCTTTTACAAGCTTTCCCAATTCCGCTGACATAGCACTGCGCTCTACTCCTAGAAAATCCGCCAGACCCTGACGGTTAAAGGGAATAACAAACTGGTTAGAATGATTTTTCTGTGCCTGGTCAGACAGGTAAGCGAGAAGCTTTTCCCGGGTGGTGCGTTTGGAAGCATAGCTCAGCTTTTGATTCAAATAGAGGTTCTTTCGTGCCACAATGCCCAAGAGGTTGGTAATGAGACGATGATAAAAATCACACTTGCCATCACATCTATGAGGTATCAGAGGACTTTGGAGAAAGAGGATGTGACAGTCCGAGGCAGCCCAGATATCCATGGGGAGGGTGGGAATTCCACTGCATACGAAGGCCTCTCCAAACAGGCTTCCCGTTGTGAGAGAAGCGATGATTGTGCGATTTCCGTAATAATCATTCTGACAAAGATATACCTCCCCAGACAAAACAATGGCTATAAAATCGGCCGCCTCCCCTGAATTTTTCACAAAGGATTCCTTCGCATATCCTTTGGTATAGCTTTCCAGCGTTTGCAACACAAGGGGAAGCTGACTTTCGGAAATCCCTTCAAAGAGGGGATTTGTCAGAAGCATGGGAAAATATTCCTGCAAATCAGAGTACATGAATCCTCCTTTTGTTGGAAATCCAACATTTTATTTTCTTATATCCTAGTATGATTTGGACAGAAAGTAAAGAAGGAGGATACTGGGAATGATACGTAAGATTATTCATATTGATGAAGAGAAGTGCAATGGCTGCGGACTATGCGCAACAGCTTGTCATGAGGGTGCTATTGATATGGTGGATGGGAAGGCAAAATTAGTTCGGGAAAATTTTTGCGATGGTTTTGGAGATTGTCTTCCTGCTTGTCCTACCGGAGCAATCACTTTTGAGGAGAGAGAGGCCCCTGCGTATGATGAAGCGGCCGTTTTGCGGGCAAAGGAATGGAAGGAGAGAGTAAAACAGGAAAGCTCTATGATGGGAGGCTGTCCCGGCTCCAGGATTCGTCAACTCAGTCGAAAGACTACACCAGAGGTGGAGGAGCAGCCTGCAAAAATTTGTTCACAGCTATATAACTGGCCTGTCCAAATTAAATTAGCGCCTTTGCAAGCACCTTACTTTGAGGGGGCAAAGCTGTTAATCGCAGCGGATTGTGCTGCCTATGCATATGCAAGCTTTCATCAGGAGTTTATGAGCGATAAAGTGACACTCATCGGCTGTCCGAAACTGGATGGGGTGGATTACAGTGAAAAGTTGACAGAGATACTAAAGCACAACGAGATTAGGTCTGTCACCATTGTGCGGATGGAGGTTCCCTGCTGCGGTGGATTGGAGATGGCCACAAAGAAGGCATTGCAGGACAGTGGGAAATTTCTTCCCTGGCAGGTAGTTACGATTTCAATAGACGGTTCTGTCATTTGAGG
>CAMAHO010000062.1 GCA_945834545.1 uncultured Lachnospiraceae bacterium
TCCGCTCAGCTGGCTGTGTATAAAAAAATGTACCTAAAGGATAGAAATCTGAAAAATGTGATTTTGGTGGATGAGTATATTTCCCCCTGGGCCTTAAGAAGAGACCTTTCTGAAGAGCGCAAGACCTATATCGACAGGGAGGATTTTAAGAGTCTTACGGAGCTCTTGGCCAGAGAGAGCAAACAGCAGTGTGCTGTCCGACTGGGCATCAGTGAAGAAAGAGTCTCTCTGGTGGAGATTTCCGCGATTTTAGTGAAGCGAATCTGCAGGCTGCTGGGAGCAGATATGCTGTGGGCACCGGGAGTGACCTTGTGTGACGGAATGGCTTACGAATACGGGGAAGAAATCAAAATGTTTCGGGATGAACATGATTTCGAGAAGGATATCGTGGCCTGTGCCCTGAATATCAGCAAAAAATACATGGGCAGCAGAAAACGTTCCGAAACACTGGAAAGCATCACCACCGTTATATTTGACAGTATGAAGAAGATACACGGCTTGGGAAAACGGGAGAGATTGTATCTGCAGCTGGCATCCATTCTTCACGATTGTGGAAAGTATATCAGTCTGGTGAATATCGGAGAAACCTCCTATGATATTATCATGGCTACGGAAATCATAGGCTTATCCCATGTGGAGAGGCAGATTGTGGCCAATGTGGTGCGGTTTAATCACAGCCCCTTTCTGTATTATGGATATCGAATGGAGAATCAGGTAGGTCTTCCGGACAGAAACAGCTATCTGACGGTAGCAAAGCTGACAGCGATTTTGCGCTTGGCAAATTCCCTGGACAGAAGCCATAAGCAGAAGCTGGACGGGATGAAGGCGGTTTTGCAGGATAACCAGCTGATGGTGCATATCACCACCAGCCAGGATACCACACTGGAGAGTGGTTTCTTTGAACTTTCCAAGGAGTTTTTCCGCGAGGTATATAGTGTGGAGCCGGTACTCAAGGTGAAACGCATCACTTCCACAAAATCAGGACAATAGAACACAGGTAGGTTTACCCATATTGGATTGTGTGTCCAACGTGGTGGACACACAATTTCGAAATGGGATGATAGATTGAAATAAAGGCAGGAGAAAGAATGGAATTAAAAAAGCCGGAATACTTTACAAACCGAGAATTAAGCTGGTTGCAGTTTGACCACCGTATTTTGGGAGAAGCCAGGGATAAGGACAATCCCTTGTTTGAGAGGATTAAATTTTTAAGTATCACAGCCTCAAATCTGGATGAGTTTTTTATGGTCAGAGTGGCCTCCCTGAAGGACCAGGTGAATGCTGGTTACAATAAAAAGGATATTGCAGGAATGACACCCCAGGAGCAGCTCCAGGCTCTTCAGGAGAAGATTCACGAGCTGGTGGAGTTACAGTATTCCACCTACAATCGCTCGCTGTTGCCAAAATTACAGAGTGCCGGCCTTACCATTCTTCGTCATCACGAGATGCTGACCGAGGAGGAAGGCAGGTATGTGGACCGGTATTTTATGGAAAACATTTATCCGGTTTTAACTCCTATGGCGGTGGACAGCTCCAGACCCTTTCCACTTATCCGGAATAAGTCCTTAAACCTTGGGGTGATGATGACCAAGGGTGAGGGAAAGGAAGAGGAATTTGCCATGGTGCAGGTTCCCGGTGTACTCAGCCGTATTGTGGAGCTTCCCGGTGAAGAGGGTACCAGAATCATTTTTCTGGAGGAAATCATCGAAAGAAATATACAGAAGCTGTTTTTGAACCACACCATCCTATGTGTCTATCCCTTCCGTATTATGAGGAACGCGGACCTTTCTATCGAGGAGGAGGATGCGGAGGATTTGCTCATCGAGATAGAGAAGCAGATTAAGAAGCGTCAGTGGGGAGAGGCTATACGCTTGGAGGTCGAGCAGGGGATCGAGAGACGACTGCTCAAGTTCTTAAAGAAACAGCTTTCCGTGGACAGTAAGCATATTTATGAGATTGACGGTCCGCTGGATTTGACCGTCTTAATGAAGGTATATGGCTTGCACGGCTTTGAGAAGTACAAGGCACCGAAATACGAACCTCAGATGGTGCCGGAATTACCTGGTGAATGTGACATATTTGAACAGATACGGAAAGGGGATGTGCTGATGCATCACCCCTACCAGACCTTTGACCCGGTAGTGGATTTTATCCGCCAGGCGGCAGGGGATCCTAATGTGCTGGCCATCAAGCAGACCCTATATCGCGTCAGCAGCAATTCCCCCATCATCGCAGCCTTGTCTAAGGCAGCGGAAAATGGAAAACAGGTTACCGTTCTGGTGGAGCTTAAGGCCAGATTTGATGAGGAAAATAATATTGTCTGGGCGAGAAAGCTGGAGAAAGTCGGCTGCCACGTGATTTACGGATTGGTTGGACTGAAAACCCACAGCAAGATTACCTTGGTGGTGCGCAGAGAGGAAGACGGCATCCGCAGATATGTTCATTTGGGCACCGGAAACTACAATGATTCTACTGCCAAGCTATACACAGATATTGGTCTGCTGACCTGTTCCGAAACGATTGGAGAGGATGCCACAGCAGTGTTTAATATGCTTTCCGGTTACAGCGAGCCTTTGTTCTGGAATAAGCTGTCTTTGGCTCCCTTGTGGTTAAAGGATAAATTCCTGTATCTGATTGAGCGGGAAAAGAACTATGCCTTGGAGGGTAAGAAGGCTCGCATTATTGCAAAGATGAATTCCTTATGTGACAGGGATATTATCTGTGCGCTTTACGAGGCCAGCCAGGCTGGTGTGAAAATCGATCTGATTGTCAGAGGAATCTGTTGTTTAAAGGTTGGAATCCCGGGTGTCAGTGAGAATATCACGGTTCGGAGCATTGTGGGCAATTTCTTGGAGCACAGCAGGGTATTCTATTTTGAAAATGATGAACACTATGAGGTTTACTGCGGAAGTGCTGACTGGATGCCCAGAAATTTAGAGAAACGAGTGGAAATCGTCTTCCCTGTGGAAGATGAGAAGTGGAAGGAGGAGCTGCTTCATATTCTGACGCTGCAGCTTGAGGATACGGTTAAAGCGCATGTCATGCAGCCTGACGGTTCCTATGAAAAGTTGGATAAGAGAGGGAAAAAGCTCTTGCTTGCTCAGGATGAATTCTGCAAGGAAGCGGTAAAGAAGGCCAGAGAGGCTAAAAAACAGGAGCTGGGCGACGAGAGAGTGTTTGTGCCGAAGTCGCATTAGGGACGGGGTTATTTGCTGCCCATCTCTGTCCCAAATGTTGCGGTTCCAACGCTAGTTTTAGTTCGTTGCCGGATAGCGCAACATTGGGGACGGAGATGGGCAGCAAATAACCCCGTCCCTAACGAAACGGAGGTTGTACAGAATGAAAATAATTTTGGCTTCTGCTTCGCCCAGAAGAAAGGAATTGCTTCGACAAATTGGGCTGCAATTCGAAATCCAGGTAAGCGATGCAGACGAAACTGTGGCCGAAAAATCCCCGGCCCTTCTGGTGGAAAAGCTTTCAGAGAGAAAGGCTACAGCGGTGAAGGAGATGCGGGCTGGGAATACACCGGCAGGTCAGCTGGGGGAGGTATCCCGGGAGCTGATTATCGGAGCCGATACGGTAGTATGCTATGAGGACCAGATTCTGGGGAAACCCAAGGATGCTGAGGATGCTTATCGTATGCTGAGCCTGCTGCAGGGGAAGTCCCATAAGGTCTATACCGGAGTCACCCTTCTACTGGATGACAAGACCTATTCCTTTCATGAGGAAACTGAGGTCGAGCTGTATCCTATGACAGAAGAGGAAATACGGGAGTATATCAGCGTGGAAAATTGCTATGACAAGGCCGGCTCTTACGCGATTCAGGGTTTCTTTGCCAGATATATCAAAGGAATTCAGGGTGATTACAACAATGTGGTTGGCCTTCCGGTAGCCAGGCTGTATCAGGAATTAAAACGTGTATGGAATTGTAATTGAAAAATCCCTTATGGGAATTAGAAATAAGGAGGAGTCATTCGCATGGATGAATTTGATGATCTTGTGTTGGATTGCTTTTTGGAAAAACAGCTTCAGCTTTTCCCGGAACCTGTGGCAGAGACCAGGGAGGAGGCGGCAGAGTTTCTGACCGACTGTCTGGCAGTGGTGGCAGATTCTCTGGAGGATGTGATTGCTTTCTTTGAGGAGGAAGGAATTGACATGGACATTTCCAGTGAGGAAGAGATACTGGAAGCATCCGAGGTTTTTGAAGTAGGCGACGGCAGATACCTTATCGTAGAAGGGTAGAGGTCTGAGGCGGACCAGTGGGGACGGTAATTTCTGGCTCTTTATGTGTCCCCGGTGGTACAGTGATCCATTGTACCACCGGGGACACATAAAGAGCCAGAAATTACCGTCCCCACTGGTCCACCCCAGCCCCACAAGAGCCAGAAATTACCGTCCCCACTGGTCCTTCCATCCTACATTTTTAATAACTCTTGTGCGTTTTTGCCGAGAATCTTTTCGCGAGTGGTTTCGTCTTCCACATAATCTGTTATTCTGGCAATATAATCAGCCTGATCCTCCCAAGGACTATCCGTTGCAAATAGAATCTTGTCTTCCCCGTGTTTTTTGAGTAAGGACAGAAATTCCTGCTTTGTCAAATTGTGCTCTAAAATCGGTTTTTTGTCAGTATAAGGGGAGGGGGTAATGCTGCCCAGGCTAAAGGCTGTATCCAGGTAGACCGGAGCACCGGCCAGGTCACGCTCAACCTCTTCCCAACAGCCCCAGCCACCCATATGGGCCAGGACAAACTTGAAATCACCGATTTCCTTTAGTACCCTAAGGATCTGTTTGGTGGAAGCATAATTATGGTCGTAGATGCCGATATCAATCCCAGCATGAATCAGGACAATCAAATCCTGTTGTGCGGCTGCGTCCAGGATGCGAAGGACGCGAGGGTCATCCAGGTCCATATTTTGGTAGGCGGGATGGAGCTTAATTCCCTTAATACCGGCATTTTTCAGAAATTTCAGTTCTTCCTTGTAGTTCTCATACTCCGGGTGCATGCCGCCAAAGGGGATGAGACCTTTCTCTAGATTTACTTCCAGATTTGCAGCCAGCAAATGATTGATTTTTTCCACCTGCCCCGGATTTGTCATGACCGGAAGGGTGACAGAATAAGTCACTCCGGATTTTGCCATAGAGTCTAATAAGGCAGCTTGAGAGCCGTTTGTAAACGGAGCACTGGCGGACGCCTTGGACAGCTTGGCAATGACTGTATCACAGATGGAATCAGGAAAGGTATGTGTGTGAAAATCGATTATCATAGAAAAACCTCTCTATCTTGATAGTTTAGTCGACTACGAAAGTCAGTACCTAACAGGAAGTAGTATTTGTAGTTTATCGGTATCTATCATAGGGATGTTTAATAGAACTACTTACTCTGGGAAAAAGTCATTCTCTGGCTTTTCTCACACACTTTAGGACAATTGACTTTTCATAGCGACTGTGATACCTTAAGTATATCACTTTATTGATGAAAAGTGTAAAAGTTTATAGTGTTAAAGTGACAAAGGAGAAAGAAATGCCTGTTACAGATTTACTGGAAAGAAATCATAAATTATATGGGGACGAGGTAGCCTTGGTGGAGTTAAACCCTACAATGGCAGAAACCCGGAGAACAACCTGGAAGGAGTATGATTTGGTGCAGAGCACAGAGCCCACTCCTTACCGAAGAGAAATCACCTGGAGTGTTTTTGATGAAAAGGCGAACCGTGTAGCAAATATGCTGCTGTCCAGAGGCATCAAGAAGGGTGACAGAGTGGCCATCCTGATGTTTAACTGTTTAGAGTGGCTCCCCATCTATTTTGGCATTTTAAAGACCGGTGCAATCGCCGTTCCTTTTAATTTCCGCTTCGCAGCAGATGAGATTAAGTATTGTGCAGAACTTGCTGAAGTGCATGTGCTATTCTTTGGCCCGGAGTTTATTGGCAGAATTGAGTCCATCGAGGAGACCTTAAGCAAGGGACGACTTCTCATCTACGTGGGAGACGGCTGCCCCACCTTTGCAGAGAATTACAGAGAGCTTGTGGCAGACTGCAGCTCCCAGCCGCCTAAGATTCTTTTGACCGATGAGGATGATGCGGCTATCTATTTCTCCTCCGGTACAACAGGTTTCCCGAAGGCGATTTTACATAATCATGAGAGCCTGTCCCAGGCAGCGGAAATGGAAATGCGTCATCACGAGACCGGCAGGGAGGATAACTTCCTGTGTATTCCGCCCCTGTATCATACCGGCGCAAAGTTCCATTGGATGGGAAGCTTGTGCGCGGGAAGTAAGGCAGTTCTCTTAAAGGGAACGACTCCACAGCAGATTTTGGAGGCTGTATCCAAGGAGCATTGTACCATTGTCTGGCTGCTGGTGCCATGGGCACAGGATATTTTAGAGGCTCTGGACAGAGGAGACATTAAGTTAGAGGATTACGATTTGGAGCAGTGGAGATTGATGCACATTGGTGCTCAGCCGGTTCCACCTTCACTGATTAAGCATTGGAAGGACTACTTCCCTAATCATAAATATGATACCAACTATGGCCTGTCTGAATCCACCGGTCCCGGTTGTGTGCATCTTGGCATGGAAAACATCCATAAGGTGGGTGCCATCGGCGTTCCGGGATATCATTGGAAATGTAAGATTGTGGATGAGAACGGGACAGAGGTGAAGCAGGGTGACGTTGGCGAGCTTTGCGTGAAGGGTCCCGGTGTTATGACCTGCTATTACAATGATCCCAAGGCTACAGCCGAAACGATAAAGGATGGATGGCTTTGCACAGGAGATATGGCTATGCAGGACGAGGACGGCTTTATTTTCCTGGTAGACCGGAAAAAGGATGTCATAGTCAGCGGTGGTGAGAATATCTACCCTGTACAGATTGAAAACTTCCTCAGTGCCTTTGATAAGGTCAGTGATGTGGCAGTCATTGGTTTGCCGGACAAGAGACTAGGTGAAATTACCGGTGCAATCATATCCATTAAAGAGGGAATGACCTGTACAGAGGAAGAAATCGAGGAGTATTGCCAGGCTCTGCCCAGATACAAGAGACCGAAGAAGATTATCTTTGCTGAGGTTCCCAGAAATGCTACCGGTAAGATTGAAAAGCCTGCACTGCGCAAAAAGTACGGAGCAGAGCAGCTTGTGGCACAGCAGATTGAAGGTTAGATTTATCTGCAGACAATGTAACAGCAGCGGTACCTGGCGGGTTTTTTGCTGGCTTGGGTACTGCTATGCGACATAATTCCCCGGGGTTTTTATTTCCTGAAAAAAGTACTTGATTTTTATGTTGCAGCATGGTAGAATACTACTTGCGTTGCGGGGTGTGGCTCAGTTTGGTTAGAGCGCCTTCTTAGGGAGGAGGAGGTCGCAAGTTCGAATCTTGTCACTCCGACGATAGACCCATAGATACCGAAAGGTATTTATGGGTCGTTTTGTTATAGGGGATTTGTGACTCTTGCGAAATCATAGCGAAACCGATACAATGGAAGGAGCTATGATTTATTTATTTTGAGGAAATGCGATGAACGGTTTTTTGCCAATTACAATGGAAGAAATGAAAGAGCGAGGCTGGGAGCAGGCTGACTTTGTGTATGTCATAGGAGATGCCTATGTGGACCACTCCTCCTTTGGCCCGGCGATTATCAGTCGTGTGTTGGAGTCCAGAGGATATAAGGTGGCTATCATTTCTCAGCCGGATTGGACCAATGAGGAGAGTATAGCCACCTTTGGTCTGCCAAGACTGGGTTTTCTGGTATCTGCAGGAAATATGGATTCTATGGTGAATCATTACACGGTGAATAAGAAACGCAGAAGCTTTGATGCCTACACACCGGGAGGCGTAGCCGGGAAACGGCCGGATTATGCCACAGTGGTATATTGTAATCTGATACGCAAAAAATATAAGGGTGTGCCCATTATCATTGGCGGAATCGAGGCAAGCCTTCGAAGAATGGCTCATTATGATTACTGGTCAGATAGGCTGAAGCATTCCGTTCTTGTAGATTCCGGGGCCAATCTGTTGATTTACGGTATGGGGGAATTGCCCATTGTGGAGATAGCGGATGCATTGGATAGCGGAATTGCCATTGAGGATATCACCTATGTGTCCGGCACTGTCTATAAGGCAAAGGATGTGACGGAAGTGCTTGAGAGCCGTCAAGGGATAATGTTGCCGGATTTTGAGGAATTACAAAGAGACCGCCTGGCCTATGCACGAAGCTTTTATGTGCAATACCAAAACACTGATTTTGTCACAGGCAGACCCTTGATTGAAAAATATGGAGAAAAGCGCTATATCGTGCAAAATCCCCCCACCAGACCCTTGACCACACAGGAGATGGATGATGTCTATGAATTGCCCTACCAGAACACCTATCATCCGTCCTATGAAGCCTTGGGAGGAGTCAGTGCTATACAAGAGATTAAATTCTCCTTGACTAGCAACAGAGGATGCTTTGGCGGCTGTAGCTTTTGTGCCCTGACCTTTCATCAGGGAAGAATCGTGCAAGCAAGGAGTCATGAATCCCTCATAAGAGAGGCCAAGCGGATGACCAAGGAGCCGGATTTTAAGGGCTACATTCATGATGTAGGGGGTCCCACAGCAAATTTCAGGCGCCCCGCCTGCGATAAGCAGCTTACCCACGGGGTTTGCACCAACAAGCAATGCCTATACCCCACACCCTGTAAAAATCTGGTGACAGACCACAGCGATTATATTGCCTTACTTCGAAAGCTGCGAGCACTGGAGGGCGTGAAAAAGGTCTTCATCCGTTCCGGAATTCGCTTTGATTTTCTACTGGCAGGTTCCAATGACAGTTTCCTCACAGAGCTATGCAAGTACCATGTAAGTGGGCAGCTTAGAGTGGCACCGGAGCATGTCTCCGACCATGTATTAGACCTTATGGGAAAGCCCAGAAATGAGGTGTACAAAGAGTTTTGCCGACGGTTTGAAAAGGTAAATAAAAAGCTGGGAATGGACCAGTATGTGGTGCCATATTTGATTTCCTCTCATCCTGGGTCGGATTTAAAGGACGCCATTGCATTGGCGGAAAGCATCCGGGATATGGGCTATATGCCGGAGCAGGTGCAGGACTTTTATCCCACACCGTCTACCATTTCCACCTGTATGTACTATACCGGCGTGGATCCAAGGACTATGAAGCCGGTAAGGATTACCTCAAGCCCTCATGAAAAAGCCATGCAGAGGGCATTGATACAGTACCGTAAGCCGGAGAACTACCAGCTTGTAAAAGAGGCCTTGCTAAGGGAAGGCAGAGTGGACTTAATCGGCTATGACAGAAAGAAATGTCTGATTCCTCCAAGGCAGGAGAAAGAGGAGAAGAAG
The DNA here is from genome assembly GCA_945834545.1 of uncultured Lachnospiraceae bacterium. Lineage (GTDB taxonomy): Bacteria > Bacillota > Clostridia > Lachnospirales > Lachnospiraceae > Acetatifactor. The sequence continues at coordinate 9,336 of CAMAHO010000062.1, forward strand.
GATAAACAGAAAAATGGGCAGAGAAGGAATGCAACACAAGATCAACAAAAAAACAGACAGAAAGGGAACAAAGCCGGTACAAAAGTCGTCAAAAACAAATCCCAACAGAGCAAACAAGAAAGGGCGAAGCACAACCGGAAAGACAGATAGGGCAGACACTAAGAAATCAACAAAAGGCGGCTGTCCCATGGCGGAGGTCTGTGGCGGCTGTGACTATCAGGGGATTCCATATGAAAAGCAGCTTTCTATGAAGCAAGCCAGAGTGAAGGAACTTTTAGGGGACTTCGGTAAGGTGGAGCCCATACTCGGTATGGAGAATCCAAACTATTACCGCAATAAGGTGCAGCATGTATTTGGAAGAGACAGGAAGGGCAAAATCCTGGCAGGCTTTTATGAAGCAAAATCCCACAGAGTGGTGGATGTGGACGAGTGTCTGATCGAGGATAAGAAAAGTCAGGAGATCATCAAAACCATCAAGGATATGCTACGTTCCTTTAAAATTACTATTTATGACGAAGACACCGGGTATGGTCTATTACGACATGTCCTTGTGAGGAGAGGCTTTGCATCCGGCGAAATCATGGTGGTTTTGGTTTCAGCCAGTGTGATTTTCCCTTCTAAGAACAATTTCGTCAAGGCACTTCGGGTAAAGCACCCGGAGATTACCACAGTTGTGCTAAATGTGAATGATAAGAATACCAGCATGGTCTTAGGGGAAAGAAACATCACCCTGTATGGACCGGGATTTATAAAGGATACCCTTTGCGGCTGTACCTTCCGGATTTCCCCCAGCTCCTTTTATCAGGTAAATCCGGTTCAGACAGAGAAGCTGTATCGCCTGGCTGTGGAGTATGCCAAACTGCGCAAGGAGGATACAGTGATAGATGCCTATTGCGGAATAGGAACCATAGGACTTGTAGCCGCCTCAGGCGCGGGGAAGGTTATCGGAGTGGAGTTAAATCCCAATGCAGTCCGAGATGCGAAGATAAACTGCAAGGAAAACCAGATTCAGAATGCCCTGTTCCTCCAAGGAGACGCTGGCGAGTTTATGAGCCTGATGGCCAGCCGTGGGGAGCACGCAGATGTGGTCTTTATGGACCCGCCCAGGTCCGGCAGCACAGAGCAGTTTATGGATGCTGTGGCTCTCCTTGCACCCTCCAGAGTGGTCTACATTTCCTGCAATCCGGAGACCTTGGCAAGGGATTTGAGATATATGAGGAAGAAAGGGTATCAGGTGGAGAAGATACAGCCGGTGGAAATGTTTTGTGCGACAAGCCATGTGGAGACTGTGGTGTTGCTACAAAGAAAGGATATGTAGAAATCCTTGAATT
>CAMAHO010000063.1 GCA_945834545.1 uncultured Lachnospiraceae bacterium
TGCACCGATATCACCTGCGTGTAACTCCGGTACCTCAATCGGCTTATTTCCCTGAAGGACATAAATCTTACCAATCTTCTCCTCCACATCCTTATCCGGATTGTAAAGCAGATCATCCGTCTTCAAAACGCCGGAATTCACTTTAATTAAGGAATACTTTCCGATAAACGGATCCACAATCGTCTTCCAGATGTAGGCAGATTTTGCCTTGGAGAAATCATAATCTGCATTGTAGATATCGTTGGTCTTCATATTAATGCCGGCCACCTTACGATTTAAGGGACTAGGCAAATACTTCACGATATCGTCTAGCAAGGTGTAAATTCCCTGACACAGTGTATTAGAGCCCATGGTCATAGGGAAGATACTGCAATCACATACATTGGTACGAAGTGCTGCACGGATTTCGGCCTCTGAGAAAACTTCTCCGCCGAAGTATCTCTCCATCATCTCTTCGCTGGTTTCAGCCACTGTTTCCATCAAGGTGTCTCTGTATAGTGAAAGATTAGCCTTGCTGTATTCCGGCACATCACAAGGTACAACCTCCTTGCCCTGCCATCTGTTGCCGGTTTCGGATATGACATTAACATATCCCACAAATTTCTCATTCTCTCTGATAGGAAGATGGAAGGGAGCCATCTTCTTGCCGTAAAGACTTGTTAAATCCTCTACTACCTTTTTGAAAGAAGCATTGTCAACATCCATGTTGCTGACATAGACTATGCGGGGAATCTTATATTTTTCACACAGCTCCCAGGCCTTGATGGTACCAACCTCTATTCCCGCTTTACCGTTTACAACAATCACAGCAGCACCGGCTGCGCTGACTGCTTCTTCCACTTCCCCAACAAAGTCAAAATAACCGGGAGTATCCAAAATATTTATCTTGTAACCGTCCCATTCAATAGGAATCACTGAGGTAGAAATGGAAAACTTTCTCTTCTGCTCTTCTTTTCCATAATCACTTATGGTATTTCCGTCCTCTACCTTACCTAATCTGGAAGTAATACCTGACAAATACCCCATAGCTTCTGCCAAGCTGGTTTTTCCTGCTCCACCATGACCTAATAGAACTACATTTCTGATTTTTTCGGTTGTGTATACCTTCATTCTGTGGACCTCCGACTTTTTGAGTTTCTGAATAGTTTAGTTTTTTATCCAAATAAACTATCAATCTTATTACATTTTACTAAATATTCTAAAAATTAGCAAGTTATTTTGTGAGTTATTGATGTTTTTTCCGCCGCTTGACTTTCGCACTTTAAAGTGTTATAGTAATGTAACTGATGTTGTTGAATTTAAGGAGAACAAATATGAACATCACCTTTGGTTTTATCAGTCTTGGGCTGATTGGTGGTTCCATCGCGAAAGCGATTCGTGAGAAGCATCCTACAGCCACGATTTACGCGTATAACAGAACAAAGGAAGCCATCGAAGATGCTTTGTCGGATGGTGTGATCAACAAAGGTCTGGAACTAAATGACCCCTCCTGGAAGGATTGTGACATGCTGTTTTTATGCGCTCCCGTCCAGGTCAATACCGAAATTCTTGAAACTCTTCTGCCACTGCTTTCAGAAGATTGCTTAATCACTGATGTAGGCAGTGTAAAGGGATCCATTCATCAATATATCGAATCCAAAAACCTGGGAAATCGATTTATTGGAGGACACCCCATGGCCGGAAGTGAGCGTGTAGGCTATCGGAATTCCAAAGCCATCCTGTTGCAAAATGCTTACTATATATTAACTCCGGGTGATGGTGTGGCTCAGGACAAAATAGATTTTTACACCCAACTGGTAAAGGAAATGGGCTCTATTCCCATTTTGCTTGATTATAAAAAGCACGATTTTGCTACTGCAGCGGTCAGTCATTTACCGCATTTAATAGCAGCAAGCCTGGTCCTTCTTGTGAAAAACAATGATACGGACGATGGCCTACTTAAAATGATTGCTGCCGGAGGCTTTAAGGACATCACCCGAATTGCTTCCTCTTCTGCTACCATGTGGGAGCAGATTTGTATGACGAATTCAGAGAATATCAAGCAATTGCTGAATCAATACATCGAAAGTCTCAAAGAGGTTTCAACCCTATTAAACGAGCATGACGGAAAGGATATCTACTCCCTTTTTGATAACGCAAGGATTTACAGGGATTCCCTGCCGACCCAATCTTCCGGTCCAATCAAGCGTTATTTCCAGCTGTTAGTGGATATTGCTGATGAACCCGGTGCCCTGGCAGCTATCGCCACCATTCTGGCACTAAACAACATCAGTATTAAGAATATCGGTATTGCTCACAACAGGGAGTACGAGGGCGGTATTCTTCGAATTGAATTCTATGACCAGGAAAGTGTAGAGAAGGCGGAGCAGATTCTAGCCGGTAAGGGCTATTCCCTACATCAGCTACCTTAAATGAAGGGCAACGAGGACAGCGTGGACAACAGGGACAGGTTCATATGACCCAAGGGGGGGTACAACGGGGTCATATGGACCTGTCCCCGTTGTCCCCTTTCTTTCTTTTCTCCAAAAGCTTTACCACCAGACGAAGTAACAAAGCCAGAATCAGAATTCCGGTCAAGCCACCTGCGGAATCGATACCTACATCGATTATATTCCCGTCCCGGCCGGGTACAAAGGTCTGGTGAAACTCATCCAAGACAGCGGATATCACCACACAAATGAGGGCAAACAGGCCTCTATTTTTGATCCACTGTGAAAAAAGCAAATACCATCCGGCTCCCAGCAGAAGGTATTCACTGAAATGCGCCGTTTTTCGAACAACCGGCTCCAAAGCCTTACACAAATAGGCTATCATATCCTGGGAGAAATCAAAATAAATATCACTGGCAGTTTCCACAATCACTATTGTAACTTTTTCGCTGAGCCCGGAGGACTGCTCTCCGTCTTGTGCTGAGAAGCCAAAAATGATGCAATATAATGCGAATAAAAAAATGGCAGTCAGCACAGTTACTGCCATTTTTCTATATACTACTTTATTCCTTTTCATGTATCGTTTGATAAACCTCTATTCGCTTTTGATCTAACTCTGGCATTCCCACAAAGCTGGCTCCGTAAAGGAAACCTTCCTCTTTCATTTCGATACGGACAATCATCAGAAAAGCATGAAGTACCTCCTTTGTCCAAATGGTAAGGTTGGACTCATATACAGCACCGATTTCCAATGCTTCACTGCATGAAAAACCGATACCACTCTTTGAAACATCTGATATTTCAATGGGAACCTCTGTCATTTCCTCTGAGTCAATCCTCTTGATAATGATAGTTGACTCCAGACTTGTTCTTTTATCTTTTCTTCTATCTTCCATAGGTGTTCTCCTTAGTGGGAAAATCAGCATGCAACTAAGTAAACCATATCACACTTCCTTCAAATCTGCAATAAACATCGCATCACCGAAGCTGAAAAAGCGATACCCTTCCTTAATGGCAGCTTGATATGCCTCCAGCACATGCTCTCTGCCAGCCAGGGCGCTTACCAGCATAACCAAGGTGGATTCCGGCAAGTGAAAATTGGTAATCAAAGCATCTAAGATCTTAAAACGATAACCGGGATAGATGAAAATTTGGGTATCCCCTTCCCCGGCATGAATCACACCTTCCTCATCACTGGCGCTCTCAACGGTTCTGCAGCTGGTGGTACCCACACAGATGATACGGCCTCCTTGGGCTTTTGTCTCATTAATTAACTGGGCTGTCTCCTCAGTCACCTGATAAAACTCGGAATGCATATGATGCTCTAATACATTCTCCTCCTTTACCGGACGAAAGGTACCCAAGCCCACATGAAGGGTCACATAGGCGATATGTACCCCCTTCTTTTGTACCTCCTGTAGAAGCTCCTGGGTAAAATGCAAGCCGGCTGTGGGAGCTGCCGCAGAGCCCTCATACTTGGCATACACTGTCTGGTATCTGTTCTTATCCTGAAGCTTATGGGTGATATAAGGCGGCAGGGGCATCTCGCCCAGTTTATCCAGAATCTCTTCAAAAATCCCTTCATATTCAAAGGAAATCAGTCGATTTCCCTCCTCCACTGTCTCCAACACAGTAGCCTTTAAGAGTCCATCTCCAAAGGAAAGCTTCGCCCCGGCCTTACACTTTTTCCCCGGCTTTACCAAGGTCTCCCAGACATCCTTTTCCCTTCGCTTTAGCAAAAGGACCTCCACATGGGCTCCGGTATCCTCCTTCACCCCAAGCAACCTTGCCGGAATGACCTTGGTATTATTTAAAACCAGGCAATCCCCCGGTCTTAAATAGTCCAGAATATCCCGAAAATGTCTGTGGATTACCTCCCCGGTTTCTTTATCCAAGCACAGGAGTCTGGAGGAAGAACGATCCTCCAAAGGGTCCTGCGCAATTAATTCAGGGGGTAAATCAAAATAAAAATCCGACTTTTTCATACTTATAATTCTGCTCCCCTGGCAAATGCCTTGTATCCCCTGTAAGCTTCATATACATCTGCCTTACTGGTTGCCTCATAGGGAGCGTGCATATTTAAGACTGCCACTCCGCTGTCAATCACATTCATTCCATAGAGGGCCAGAATATAGGCAATGGTGCCGCCGCCACCTAAGTCCACCTTGCCAAGCTCTGCTGTCTGGAAGGAAATCTTTTCCTTCTCAAAAATAGCTCTCAAATGGCCTAAATACTCTGCGTTAGCATCATTGGATCCGGATTTTCCTCTGGAACCGGTAAACTTATTTAACACCAGTCCCCCTGCCAGATAAGCCACATTCTTCTTATCAAAGCTGCTTCCATAGGTGGGGTCATAAGCACTGCTCACATCGCTGGACAGCATACAGCAGGAGGCTAAGCATCTGCGAAGGGAAAGCTCCGAGTACTCTCCGCATAACTCCATAAGCTCAGCCACTGTGTTCTCGAAGAATCTGGACTGCATTCCGGTAGCGCCTACTGAACCAATTTCCTCTTTATCTGTCAGAATACAAGCCACAGTCCTCTTGGTCTGTCCCAAGTCAAGCATAGCCCGAAGGGAGGTAAAAGCACAAACCCTGTCGTCCTGTCCGTAGGCCAGTATCATGCTTCTGTCAAAGCCTGCTTCCCTGGCCTTTCCTGCCGGTACCACCTCAAGCTCTGCAGAGATAAAGTCCTCCTCTTCCATGTCGTACTGCTTTTTTAAGATCTCCAAAATTCCCTGCTTTACCAGGTCTTTGGCTTTGTCCTTCTTCTCTTCCTTGTCCTTCTTCTTATCAAAGAGAAGGGGTTTGTTACCAATGATGATGTCCAATGCTTCTCCTTCAATCACCTTGGCAGCCTTCTTCTCCAGCTGTTCCTGGGACAGATGAATCAGTAGGTCAGAGATAAAGAACACCGGATCGTCCTCGTCCTCTCCCACATTGATGATGCAGGTAGTTCCGTCCTTTTTCACCACTACGCCGTGAATTGCCAGAGGCAGCGTCACCCACTGGTACTTCTTTACGCCCCCATAATAATGGGTATCCAGGTAAGCCAGTCCACTGTCCTCATAGAGAGGATTCTGTTTCACATCAATTCTGGGGCTGTCGATGTGAGCTCCCAGAATGTTCATACCACAAGGCAGCTTCTCTTCGCCCATCTGAAACATAACAATGGATTTGTTCATCCAAACCTGATACAACTTGTCTCCGGTTTGCGGCTGCTTACCACTCTTACGAAATTGCGCCAATTCCACATAACCGGCTTCCTCAATCATATTTACAATCGTATCGATACATTCCCTCTCTGTTTTTCCGTTATCAAGGAAATAACGATACTCCTGGTTAATTTTTTCCAATTCTTTCAGTTGTTTATGATCATAATTTTCCCAGATATTTTTTCGTTCCATAGCCTTTTCCTTTCCTTTATTCTCTATACAAAAGCCTATTCTTAGTTTTTCAACTGAATTCCATTCTTATCCAAAATAGCAATCAATTGATCCGTCACCTCCGTAACCTCTTCTCTGGTGAGGGTTCTCTCCTTGTGGGAGAACAGAATACGAATGGTGATGGACTTGGCATCCTGGTCCTCATAGGTGTCTGTTACAACCACATTTTTTACCAGAGGAGAAGCAATCTCTGCAATAGCATCGCCAATGGGCTTGTAGCAGCTGGTTACAAAGGACAGATCCACCGTCATCTCAGGGAAACGACTGGGTTCCTCATACTGTATGCTCTCTCCAGCCACCTTGTCAAAGAGCTCCATATCAAGCTCTGCAAAGACAATGGCCGCTTTCTTGTCAATTTTTTTGCCAACTGTAGGATGCACAACACCCATCTCTCCGATTTTGTTACCGTCTGCCAGGACTGCATTCAGATTCTTAGTGTGTTCATAGGAATGCGTTGCGGTTATTGACTCGAATGTAATCTTCTTATGCTTGATATCGCTCATGAGCACAGACAGCATATCAGCCAATTCAAAGTACAGTGCTTTTACATCCTTCTCCTTGCTAAACAAGGTGATGGCAAGCATTTTCTTTTCATTACATAAGCCATCTTCGCGAAGTCCCTGTACTACATGACCAATCTCAAAGATGCCAAACTCCGGTGCGTACTGGAAATTCCCCTTCACCTGACAAAGCTGGGTGGGTATCATGCTTCTTCTCAGGGTTTCAATGTTAGGGTTCGTGGAATTTATCAGCTTCACATTCTCCTCCACATCGATTCCCAATGCCTTATACTCATCATGATAAGCCCAGATATAGGAATGTACCTCGTGAAGGGCATATTTCTTAACCAAAGTGTCCTTCACCTTATCCTCCAAGGTCTTCATAGAAAAACTTCTGACCGGATATAAGGGAGCCTTTGTGGTGTGAACATCGAAGTTGTCATAGCCGTAGATTCTGGTGATTTCTTCAATGATATCTGCCTTTATAGTCACATCCTTTGTAGCTCTGTAGCTGGGCACTTCCACATGGAAGTTAGAATCCTCTTTCGTCACAGTGAAGCCTAAGCTGGTCAAGGTGTCTACAATGTGCTCATCACTAATCTCAATACCGGTATAACGGTTTACATAATTCTTATCAAAGTCCAGGGAAACCTTCGGATAATGGAAGGCATATTCATCCGTCAGTGCTGACACAACTGTCACTCCGTCGTCAATGTCCTGCAGCAGCTTTACAAATCTGGCAATGGCTTTCACTGTCATCTCCGGGTCAAGACACTTCTCATATCTCATAGAGGCATCCGTTCTATGTGCCAAGCGTACGGTAGACTTGCGGACGGAGACCGCATCAAAGGTTGCAGATTCCAAAGTCAGGGTATGTGTATCCTCCACAATCTCAGAATCCAAGCCACCCATGATTCCCGCAATAGCTACAGGCGTATTGTCGTTGCAAATCATCAGGGTATTCTCATCAATATTACGCTCCACACCATCCAGAGTAGTGAAGGTAAAGGGCTTGTCAAAGGTCTTAATGCGGATTTTCTCTACCTTTCTGGAATCAAAGGCATGCATAGGCTGTCCCATTTCCAGCATCAGGTAATTCGTTAAGTCAGCCAACAGATTGATGCCTCTCATACCGCAGTAGTACAGACGAATCCGCATATTCACAGGGCTGATATTCTTTTTGATATTCTCAAATTTAAGGCATGAATATCTCTGGCAAAGTGGATTCTCAATCTTCATATCCACCTTAGGCAGATTCTCGTATTGCGCCAAATCCACCACCTCTAACTCCTTCAGAGGGCGATGTGCAATGGCTGCAAACTCCCTTGCAATCCCATAATGACCCCAAAGGTCCGGTCTGTTGGTCAGAGATTTATTGTCAACCTCAAACACAATATCATCAATCTCATAAAGGTCCTTCAGGTCCGTTCCCAAAGCCACCTCCTCTGTAATCTCCATGATTCCGCTGTGGTCATCACTGATTCCGATTTCCTTCTCTGAGCAGCACATACCGTTGGAAACATAGCCTGCAAGGGGTCTGGGAGAGATGGTAATATCCCCAAGTCTGGCTCCCACCTTGGCAAAGGCAGTCTTCATGCCTTCTCTCACATTAGGTGCACCGCACACTACATCCACAGGCTCTCCTGCTCCTATGTCAACCTTTAACAAATGAAGCTTCTTGGATTCCGGATGCTCCTTCACAGATACAATACGGGCAACCACAACACCCTCAACATCACTACCCTTATAAAAAATCTCATTTTCAACCTCGGCTGTAGACAAGGAAAAGCGACTTATCAAATCTCTTTTATCCAAGCCGGACAAATCTACATAATCAGAAATCCAATTCATTGATAAAAACATTGCTCTATTCTCCTTTTCCCTTACTCCGCAAACTGTTCCATACTTTTTAAGTTACCGCTGTTTAAGTCTCTGATGTCCTTGACGCCGTACTTCATCATGGCAAGACGTGTCAGGCCCAAGCCAAAGGCAAATCCGGTGTACTCCTCAGGGTCGATACCGCCTGCCTTCAATACCTCCGGGTGAATCATTCCGCAAGGGCAAAGCTCCAGCCAGCCGCTGTGCTTACAGGAAGGACACCCTTCGCCACCACAGATTAGGCAGTTGATGTCAAGCTCAAAGCCCGGCTCCACAAAAGGGAAAAAGCCCGGACGAAGTCTCACCTTGATATCTCTCTGGAACACTTCGGAAAGCATGGTCTTCATAAAGAAAATCAGGTTGGAAATATTGATATCCTTGCCAACCATAACCCCTTCCATCTGGAAGAAGGTGTTTTCGTGACAGGCATCCGTTGCTTCGTTACGGAAACATCTTCCCGGGAAAATAGCCTTGATAGGTTTTCCATCGTTTACCAAAGCATCCTTATACTTTCTGTAAATTGCATTCTGAGCTGCAGAGGTCTGGGTCTTTAACAGCTGTCCGTTCTCCAGATAATAGGTATCCTGCATATCTCTGGCCGGGTGATGCTTTGGAATATTTAAGGATTCAAAGCATTCATATTCGCTGACAACCTCAGAATAATCCTCAACCGTAAAGCCCATACTCTTAAAGATTGCTTCACATTCTCTCTGAACCAGTGTTATAGGATGATAAGAACCTCTGGCAACCATTCTGGGCATAGACATATCAAATTCTTCTGCAGCCTCCAGTTCCTTTTGAACTTCCAGTTCAGCCAATTTCGTCTTGTATTCATCGATGGTCTGCTGAATTTCATTCTTAAACTGATTTACCTTCTGTCCAAATTCCTTCTTTTCCGCATCCCCCAGATCCTTAAGACCCTTCAGAAGCTCTGTTACGCTTCCCTTCTTTCCCAGGTAAGCGACACGGATACTTTCCAGTGCCATTCCATCCGTCACCTTGGAAATCTCACTCTCCAGCTTTTCCTTAAGTTGTAAAATCTTCTCTTCCATCCTCTTCTCCTTTAAATAAAATGATTCGATGATATCAACGTGTGTTCCACACTTCCTATTAAGATGTATCATAATACCTACGGATTGCTACGCACTTCGTGCTCTCGCAATCCCGCCCAAGGTCTATTACCCACTTATGAGCAAGCTCAAGTGGGTAATGACCTTTTGACCCTGGTATTATAAAATCCCTTGCACAGCTAATAAGCTATACAAGGGACGAATGTATCGCGGTACCACCCTATTTCCTATAACAGGCACTTTTCTTATGCGTAACGAGCACGAATCGTCTTGGAATACTGTTACTTCCTCCAAGCAGCTCCGGTGGGAAATTCAGCCTCCCGTCTCTCTCCAAAGCAGCTTCCAGCCGATGACCACTTCTCTCTTGGGCGAATACGAGCACCTAGTAACACCTTCCTTGCCTTTAAACATGCCTATTCTATTGATATTTTCCAAAAAAGTCAATAGGCAGAGGATTATTTCTTATTACAGTTTTTCTCTTACTATGGCTTTGTCTTTCTCTTTCACATTAAGCGCAGTCATTGCCTGTTCTAGGGACAAACTAAGGTTTGCCATAATGCTCTTTACATTCTCCAATAGAATATCTGCATTCTCTTCTGCTTTCCCTTCCAGCTCGCATACTCTTTGCTGTAAAGCATCTGCTCTGGCTCTTTCCCGTTCTGTATTCACTTGTTCTTCGGCGCGTCCCTCGGTTCTTCCTTCAGCGCGTCCCTCAGCACGAACTCTCTGTTCTATCTCAAAGCTCTTCATATACGCGCTACCTACCTCTCTGTCATGTTTGACCTCAGTGACCATTTTATGTAATGCAAGTAAATCCTCATTGGATGCATTCTCTAATGTGGAATCTTCCATATTATGTAATAGTTTTTGTTACTCTTCCGGTGGATTCCCAAGTGTACCTTTCGTGTACAAGAATAATGTAGTTGCTCCATAGACTTTGAATTTGGAGTGCCTGACCCCTGGGTTTTTATGCAGTACCTCACTCTCTCCGAAGCTTGTCTATCAGGTCCTGTGTACACTCCGTAATGGCTATAATGTCTTCATCTGACATACCTCGCATGATCATATTCGATACCACAGTCTGTAATTCCTGCTGTATTCCATGCTGGATTCCTTGCTGGATTCCCTGCTGTATTCCTTGCTGGATTCCCTGCTGTATTCCCTGCTGGACGCCAGCCTCCCGTTCGGCTTCTCTTAGAAGGGCTAATTCTTTTTCTT
>CAMAHO010000064.1 GCA_945834545.1 uncultured Lachnospiraceae bacterium
GTTTTTCAAGTGAATTCCAAAACCAGGCCTCTTGCCCCGCATTTGCATTGCCACTTTTTTTGAATCCTGCATAGTTTCCAACACAAATCCTGTTGTCTCCCTTCCCCAGATAGGATATGGCATCCTTGATAGAAGGCTCATTCCCCGCAGCACATATCACACAGATTCCTCTTTTCCACAATTCATCCAGCAAATCCTTTATTCTTTCCTGATGCTCTACCTTCTCATTCTCCAACCCGCCTATGGAAATATTAAGCATTTTGATGTGGTAGGCTTTGTAATTCTCTAATACCCAACTACAAGCTTTATATAAAGTTCTGCTTTCACCTTCCCCTTTTTCGTTTAAAACCTTCAGAACAATGAACTGTACATTAGGACAGATACCCCTAAGTCGTTCGCCGGAAAGGCGTCCTAACCCTCCAATGATTCCACACACATGGGTTCCATGTCCATTATCATCATAAGGCAAGTACTTCGTACTGATAAAATCCTTAAAGCAGAGGATTCTCCCCTGCAAATCCGGATGTCCGGCTTCCACCCCACTATCTAACACAGCAACCGTGATTCTTTTCGCATCTGGAATCTTAGGTTTTACATATCCTATTTGTCTTTTTACTGCAAACATAAAACCCCGACTGAATCGTAAATGAACTCTTACTATTCTATGTCGGGGTAATTTATTGGGTTCTTCTATTTATACTCTTCTTATCAAGCTTTTAATCATTTCTTTACCAGCCAGGAGCCAAGTACCAGAGCCGAACCTAAGGATACAAAAATGATGGCCATCGCACCATAGTTTCTTCTAAGCCAAGTCAGATTCTCCTCCTTTTTCAGCATCTTGGGAGGTGACAGCTGTTCAAAAACAGTTGTTAAACTCATAGCCTCTTCCTCTAAAGTGCCATTGCTATAGAGACATAATTGCGAAACAAACTGCAGCTCTACAAGGGCATAATACTGGTTGTTTTCTTCACATTTTTGAACCTTAACCTCTTCCAACTGACCGTTTCTATCCAGGATTACCCCACGCAGCCTTGCACTTTCCCATTTTTCAGGGATAGGTAAACATATGCTTAGGGTTTGTTTCCCTAACTTTGTAATACTGACACCTGATGTATCCGAGAGAGAAAGGCTATATAGGATAGCGTCCTTTGGCAGCGAACTGTTTAGTGCAGTTTGAAAAGCCGGTTCAAATGACACTACATCCCCTTCTTCTATGCTTAAAACATAGGCACTTGTAGCTCCTGCCAGGCTGGCCCTGCTTCCAGGTCTTCCAACCACCTCCACGGAGCCTTCTTTCTCCTCAACCGTATCACGAAGTTCCTTATTGGACAACCGCCTTGTAGTGTTTTCTACGGACAGGCTATAGGCTTCATTGCCGGTAATTCTGGTTTCACCGGGAAATGCCTGATATCCGATTTCACGAATGGAATCCGGTAGCTTTATTGCTTCAATACCGGTATCCCGAAAGGCTCGATCCTTGACATAGAGCTCATTACTACCCCAAAATACGCTGGTAAGATTCTCACAGCCCATAAACGCCTCTTCTCCAACGCAAAGTAAGGAGGACGGTAATCGAAGACTTTGAATTTCCAAATGGTCCTTAAAGCACTGTGCCGCTATGGTTCGAACTCCCCTAGGGATATCTACCGCCGAGGTATCCCCCCGATAAGCCACCAAAACACCAGCAGAAATCAAGAAATCACCAGTGGAATCATCTGTTCCGCTCCTAAAATTCTCTACCCAGGGTGTATACTCAAAAGCCTTGGGCTCCACAACCATTGTTTGTTCTGACAGGGTCACCTTGCTCAAATCATTACAGTGATAAAATGCACCATAGGACACAGTCTCCACATTTGTGCCAAATTGGATTTCCTTCAAACTGCTTCGGGCAAAAGCAAACTCTCCAATTTCTGTTATGGTATCCGGAATGGATATCTTATCCAACAGCGAATTTCGATAATAGGCTCCATCTGCCACGATATGCTCATAGGCAATACTATATTTGGGAATTTTCCCTTTTAGACGTTCACTCTCCAAAAGTGGATATCTATTTTCCTCCGGAATCTCTTCCTCCGTTGGATTCTCCTTCATATACACCGGAAAACTACTGTTGTCAATGAAAACCACTGCCGTATTCTGTACCACCGACACCTGTCCCATCAATGTATCCCTGGTATCCTCCACTGTATCGTCGGGTATTGTTACATCCTCCTGCTCATCGTTAGCCTGATCCGTCCCCGGCACTGGGTCTGTGGAATCGTGCAACAGGAAATCCCAATCCTCATACTCGCACATATCCTTTTGTCTGATATAAAAATCTTCCCTATAGCGATCCGCATAGGTACCGCTATCACAATGAATCACAAGCCTGCAGCATCCTTCAAATGCTGTCTCGTGTATGGATAAAACAGTATAGGGTATTGTTATGTCAGTCAGATAATGACAATCCTCAAAGGCATAAATACCGATTTCAGAGATGGTTTCCGGAATCTCCAGATTTTGTAGCCCATAAGCATTAGCAAAGGCATAGTCATCGATCCTTTTTAAGCCTTTGCCGAAGGAAATCTCCTTTAGGTTACTGCAGCCCCAGAAAGCAAAGGGCTCAATCCGTGTAACACTAGCCGGAAAGACAACCTTCTCCATGGTGGTATTATTTAAAAATGCATCTTTTGCTATGGTCTCTATTCCATTTGGAATAGAAACTACCTTCTCATTTCCGTTATAGGCCATCAACACAGAACCATTTTTGACAAAATCACTGGTTACACCTGCATTCACAGCAATGGCCGGAACAGAAAAAGAGACCAGGCCGATTATGATACATAGAATTCCTATGCTTCGAATCACTTTTCGCATACCCAATCTCCTTTCTTTCTTCCTTATGCCAGGCCCATTCTTTTTCCTTAAGCCAAGCTCCTTCTTACTTTCCTAAGCCAAGCTCTGTCTTTTCTTGTCTTTTTTCAAGAACAGGAAGGCTGAGACAAATGCCAAGCCCATAGACAAAAACCACTTAGGGTGAATGCCATCTCCCGTCTGAGGAGTCATATCCGGCTTAGAGCCTGCCGTTAAATCGGCGGTATTCACATACACCACATAGGGTGAAAAGTGCGTTACTGTAAAGGTAATGCAGGCAACCCCTGAAATCGTGTTAAACTTAGCGTTTAGCTTCTCCAGTTTACCGCTGGATACACTTGCAACCTTATTATTTCCGGCATATACAATCATAGAATCCGGAATCGGAATGGTAATATTGATGGACAATCCACTTGTGTCCGTAATCATATTCTTGCCACTGGCGTCATACAGACTAATGTCAATAGGGAAATAAACAATGTTGGAAATATCTCCAAACTCGTCCATCAAAGCCCTAACAGCCAATTCCGCAGCAGTGGCACTCTCAGAGATCTTAATCGTAAAATTATCTGAGGAACCATTTACGGTTGCCGATACCACACCGGTATTCGATAGTCCGTTTTTGTCAATCACCACTGTGGTTCCGCTGCTTACAGGTGGTACATTTCCTCCTGTTGAAGGCGGCTTGCTGGTATTGCCGGAAACGGTGGAGCCGGAGCCTGTGGAGGAGGTGGCCTTCTTTTTATAGTTGGCAGCCACAGTGACATCCCTGGCAGGCATGGTAACAACCGTTGCGGACAACACTGTACTGGCAATCTTAAAGTCTGTATTGTCTACCGTCCAATGGCTGAATTCCTGACCGGCAGGGGGATCATCCGCTATAATGATAGGCTGTGCTCCGGCTGTGTAGCTACCTGAGCCACTACCGTTCTTAACGGTGAGGGAATAGAATACCGTTGTGGTGTTGCCACCGTTTGTATTCCCGTTATTGTTGTTATCATTATTGGTTCCATTATTATTGGAATCATTATTGTTATCACTACCACCGCTATTGCCGTTATTGCCGTTATTGCCGTTATTGCCGTTATCACCGTTATTGCCGTTATCACCGTTATTGCCGTTATTTACAATCTTTAACTCATAATAAGCGAAGCAATCTGTGTCCTTTGTAATATTCACCGGTTCCGGTGTCCATCTAATAAACTCGTATCCTTCCTTACTAGGCGGAATCGGCGTGATGGCATCCTTTCCGGGATCCACCATCTGCTCTGACAGTAAAGTTGTTCCATCATTGTCAAAGAATCGAACTTTCAAACGCTTTGAGGACTCCTGGATGGCCTCATACTGGGCATAACAGTCTGTATCTCTGGTAATGTTTGTAGGTTCCGGCAACCATCCGGTGAAGGTATATCCTTCCTTTACCGGTGGATTGGGTAAAATCGCATCCCTTCCCGGATCTACCATTTGGGTATTTAATACTGTCGTTCCGTCACTGTCAATGAAACGTACCGTTAATCGCTTTGAGGACTCCTGGATGGCCTCATACTGGGCATAGCAATCTGTGTCTTCTGTAATGCTCACCGGAGCCGGCAACCATCCGGTAAAGGTATAGCCTTCTTTCTCCGGCGTAGGCGGGTTAATCGCATCTTTCCCCGGATCTACCAGCTGGGTACCTAACACAGTAACCCCATCACTGTCCAGGAAACGTACTGTCAACCGATTATCCTTCGCTACATACTGCGCTACAGTTGTAATATTACCGGTGACATTGGTAATAGAAGGTACCCAACCGGAAAACTGGTATCCTTCCCTAACCGGGTCGGCAGGTGCCTCTGCTGTTTCGCCGGGTAACACCTTTACACTGGCTAAGAAACTTTCATCATAGTCCAAAAATGTGACTGTAAACTTCTTCTTATCCGGGTCTTCTTTTTCGTAGGTAGCTGTGATATCAATATCTCTGCTTATCCCATGGTAATCTGGATTCCAACCGGTAAATTCATACCCCTCTATCACAGGGGGCTCCGGCGGAACAGCATCCTCTCCTGCTTTCACCTCCTGGGTATCCAAGAGCTCATTATCTCTGCTCCAAAAATGAACCTTGCAATAGATCTCAATCTCCTTATCCGTCACACGGATATTATTTAATTCAGCATATCTCTTCGCCGCACTATTCT
The DNA here is from genome assembly GCA_945834545.1 of uncultured Lachnospiraceae bacterium. GTDB lineage: Bacteria > Bacillota > Clostridia > Lachnospirales > Lachnospiraceae > Acetatifactor. The sequence continues at coordinate 5,028 of CAMAHO010000064.1, forward strand.
CCTCGCAATGGAAGGTAAGACTACCATCCGTATTTGCACCGGCAAAAGAGGTATTGTCAATATACCCAAGACTGCCGGGGATATCCAGGTACTGAACTGCACTGTTTTCAAAAGCTTTTTCACCAATGGTATTCCAGGTACGAGGCAGATAAACGAAGGACAGCTTACTGGTATCAGAAAATGCTTTTGTAGGAATCGTCTCCACCGTTGTATTACGCAAATCCACGGAGCTGACATTCGTCTCTGCAAAGGCCTCCTCAGCAATTTGAGAGATACCGGCCACTTCCTCCGGGGTTACCACACCGCTTCTTGGTGCCTCTAAGTATTCAATCAAGGTCTGCTTGTTTCCTGCACTGTCCAAACCATAGAGGATTCCGTTATCACAAACAAAACCGGTCTGTCCCATAAATGTTATAGTATTCATTTTTTTACATCCGGCAAAAGGACGCTTTCCTATGCTCTGTAAGGTTTCCGGGAAGTAAGCTGACTCCAGATTCACACAATCCTCAAAAGCATAGTCTCCAATACTACGCGTAGCTCCCAGAAAATCAATGGATTTTAAGGTTTTGAAACCTTGAAACGCATTGTTTTCGATTTCACTGATTGTATAAGCCTTTAACGTTTTTTCAACACTAGGATCTTCTAAACTTTCTTTCTCTACAAATAAGCCCTTATGTATGGACTCAATACCATCCGGAAGTACAAGATTGAATACACCATCGAGAATCTTTTTTTCGCCATCCTTCAAGTTAGCTAATAAGGATTCATCATGTTGACCTACTACATCAAATGCATTTTGTGCATCCGCAATATTTGTATCTGTAATATACGGATAAGAGGATGCAGTTAAACTATCAAGCTCTGTAAAAGTCGGATAATCTATCAACTCATTCCTATCTGTATCCGGATTGTATTGCACTACCAGGTTGGTAGGCCAGCCACTGTAATATTTTATATAGGTTCTTCTCTGAGAATCCACATTGATATTACTGTCCGGACTCATTGCATATTGAAAGGCTACACAGTCGCTTGAAATCGGCCCTATAAAGTTCAATACCGGAGCCTCCTCCAAAAGTGATTCGCAGGAACCGCTTCCGGCATCACAGTCCGATTTAAACACCTCCTGTGTTTTAAAAGCATCTTTACCGATGGAAACTAAATTCACAGGCTCCTTGAAAACAACATTTTTCAAATTGTGACAGCCCTTGAAAGCTTCTGACGCAATGCTTGTTATGGAAGACGGAATGGTAATCTTCTCTAAATAACAGCTGTTTTGGAAGCTGTTGGAGTCAATCGCATTAATGCCATAGGGGCCAATGACTCCGGGGATGGAGATTTCCTTTGTTCCGTTTTTGATATCACAATAAATCAGCTGATTGCTGGAATTTACTTGGTATTTTGCAACCTGATTTCCAGAAGAATCCCGTTCTGTTATTTCATATACATCCTCATTGATATACTTATAGGCAAAGGAATTCGCACTAGCCATAGAATATAATGCACAATTCCTTGGGCCTTGGAAATAAAATGTTGTAGGTACTTCGCCACGAAAGGCATTCATTTCTGCTTCGTTATTCACAAAGCAAAATTCCTTATTGCTTGTAGCAATAAATTGAAGAGAAGAACAGCCCTTAAACATTCCCAAATCCAAATCGTTTTCTCTATACATATCCGGGAAAGTAATTGTCTTTAATGACGAACAATCTACGAAAACATCGTTTCCCAGGGTCGTGAGCTGAACATTTTTTCCGTTTCCGCACAACTCAATATTCGTCATGGCGGTACAACCCTTAAATGCCTTATCTCCTACTTTGGTGACCTGTAACGGCATGGTAAAGGCAAACAATGCCCTGCAATCCTCAAAAGCACTGGCACCAATGGTAGTCAGCATGGCATTGATATCAATATTGACAGCGGTCAGGTTTACACATCTCTCAAAGGCATGGTTTCCAATGGTATCCAGACCATTCTGAAGGGTAATGCTCTCCAGACCGGTACAGCCTGTGAACGCATAATCACCAATACCGCTTAAATCTTGCCCCACAATAAGCTTCGTAACATTACCGGCTTTCTCACCACGGAAAATGCCTTCGGAAGGGTCGTCAATTAAGCCACCGTCGCCCTCGGCTACAATTTTCCAAGTCCCGGCATTCACACCGGTACCTGCCTCTAATTTTTGATTTCCAATATATTTAACTGTTGCATCCTGAATTCTCTGGTAAAGTGTGGATGTGGTTTTTGAGAAAATAGGATTACCGCTGCCATCTTCTCCGGTTTTATAATAGAGCTCTGCAATATCCTTTCCACTCCAAACAGTATAATCCTCATAATAGCAGGGACGATACTTGATCTCCTGTTTCGGTTCATAGGTAGGTACCCATCCTTCATCACCCGATACACGACCTTCCTCATCCGGAAGCGGTTTCCCCGTATCATACTCTATATTTCCAAATTCATCCGTCTTGTTCACCACCTCATCATAGTAGAGGAAGTTTCCGCTCTTTCCGACAGCACAATAGCCATAGGCAGTACCCAGATTCTCCGAAAACTTCAGATACGCATCCACTGTGTTGGGAATTTCCAGAATACCATCCTGTCTTCTACCGCCATCATACCCCAAGATTACCGCCACCTTATTGCCACTGCTGGCATCGTTGGTAGTCACATAGGCAAACTGAAACATACCATCACCGGTGGTATAGATTGTCTCCGCTTCATTCACAATGGGAATTCTGCAGTTTTTGATGTCCACAACTACCTTAGGGGGTCCCCCAGTACCTGTAGCACGCAAATTATCCACAGGAATCGCCGCTACTACAATTGCGGATGCCAAAAATAAGCTTGCAATTGTCTTGCGAACGGATTTTTTCATAACTCTTTTCTTTTTTGCTTCTCTCGCCATACTTACTCCTTTGCCGGTACCTTTTTTGCAACCACTACAAAACGGCCGTTGGTTTCATAATAATCACAGGTGCTCAATGTCAGAAGCCTGTCACCATACTCTGCAGTTACCTTGGTGTCCACCAGACTGATAGCCGCCATCTGCTCCATATTGGACTGAAATTCCTGCTCACTGTTAGCGTCAATAAACTGATAGTACTTAAATTCCACATCATCACTATTTAAAATAGTGGAGCGAAATACATACATGACCTGATAAATACCCTTCTCGTATATGGTATCAAACTCTATGTACTGATGCTTCCTGCAATAGTCTGCATCCTCATATTTGCTGAGCTTGCCAAACATGGCGCCACTCTGCATCCGATGCCCATACAAAATGAAATTGGTGCTGGGCTGCAGCACATCGCAATCCTTATCCATAAAGATGGTACCGTTTTTATCATATTCATCCTCAAAGTTATGCTTTAAATAAAACTCATTGTCGGATGCTTGAACTACCGGGTAATCTATATTTGTATCGTCAATTTTAAGCCATCCGATTAGCTTTTTATTGATTTTTATTAAATCATTATATTCCGGGAGGATTTCCTTCTCTTTTACGGGCTCTGTTTTATTCACCTTCACATTGCTTGTCTCGTCTCCCAGATAATATTTTTCTTCTGATTTTTCTTTTAACTGATCATACTGTTCATAGGAGCTTTGTGTCCTATTCTGGAAAAAATAGTGTAATCCAAACAGGGCCAAAAACAAAGCGGCAACGGCAGCACACCCAAGCTGAAGATACCTTCGTCTTCTTTTCATCTTAAGCAGCTCTCTCTGCACAGCCTGTTCCAGCTTGGGATCGACCGGTTTTTTTTCGTTTATTGTCTCTTTTTTGGGGTCTTTCCTGTTTATTCTTCTGCTTTCATTAGGAATGTTTTGTTTCTTTCTCTGGGGAGACTTCCTAACATCATCACAGATATCTTCCAATTCCTCTGTGAAATCCCTACCGAGAATCGTTTCAAAGCGTATCTTGCCTGTTCGGATTAACTGTAGTACGCCTCTGGCCTTCTCTACATCTCCTTCAGGCAACCTATTTTTAATCTTATCAATTTTAGTTTTATCTTTTAACCCTTTCAGATACTCTTCCTTTGTACGAAAGTGTCTCCCATCAATACAATAATCCTGATTCATATCATGTTCCATTTTAATCGTTTTAATGCGTACAAATTCCCTAGCATACTTAAGTACATTTTACTATATGTTGAGATTTATGCAAGTGCTTTTGCAATATTTAGTGGTTCGATTTGAGCAGCAAAAAACTCCGTCCCCAATGCAACACGAGCAGCAAAAAACTCCGTCCCCAATGTAAACTTAAACAAGCCTCGGGCATAGGATATACCATAAATGAATTAGGAGGCATTACTATGAGTGACCTTACTGCAAGCAACTGTGGTTGTTCAAATCAGAATTTATGGGGAGGAAATAGTTGCATATGGATTATCCTGCTTCTCTTCTTCTGCGGCGGAAATAACGGTGGCTGTGGCTGTGGTTGTGGTGGAGGCGGCGGCTTCTTCCAGGGCGGCAACAATAACTGCTGCACATGGATTATCCTGCTTTTGTTGCTCACCAGCTGCTGTGGCTCCAATGACAGCTGCGGTTGTTCCAACACCTGCTGTTAACAGACTCTATGCAGGCTCCGCGAGGAGTCTGCATCCATTTCAAAAGAAAGGACAAGATATTGTATGGCATCTCAAAAACCAACCGAATTTGACAGCTTATGCTCCAGTGATGAAACAAATATCTTAAAAATTTTAACCTTCTATCTGAATCATCCTCTTCGAGAAATTGTTATTCTATACATTATGCTTTTAGAATTTGAGAATTTACTGACAAAGCAACGAAGAGGGGAATATTCCAAAGAAAAGTCTGATAAAGAGCCCCATTATTTCTTTGAAGAGATTGAACCTTACTGTCACACGAATCCTACACTAAATCAAATGTTTCAGTTTTATACACAAATACGTAACATGAAGGATATGTTAGGTTTTATCAAGGATATGCAGGCTTTATCGGAGGATGGAAGCTTTCCATTTTCGGATCTTTTTAACGCTCAGGGAATTGATATGGATGCCCTTCAAGGCTTTGCTGATTTATTCAAAAATACATAAAAACAAGGAGTTAGAATATGAATGATTCTTTACCAAGCTGGATGTCCGATGATATTGTAAAGGATATTCCGGAAAAGAAATTATTGTTTTTAAATGAAATCTTTAATAACCCTTCTCTGGGAAATCAAAAGAATATGCTGCTCTATTTGCCGAAGTTGTTAAAGAAAGCAAAAGAGGAAAATCTGTTGTTTACGCAGGATGAATTCAACCGCTGTGT
>CAMAHO010000065.1 GCA_945834545.1 uncultured Lachnospiraceae bacterium
AGGCCGAGGTCACCCGGACCTCGTGCGGTCTCCGCTTCGCTTCGGTGGTTGTTTTTTCACAGTGGGGTAGCGCATAAGCAGGCTCTTTAGTGCTTTCCAGCGAAAGGGAATAAGGGGCCAGAGGTAGCTGTAGGGACCGTAAACCGGTGTCGTGGCAATGGATAACAAGGTAATTACGATAGCCGCGATAAAGCCCGGCAAGCCGAAGGCTGCCGTGAGGACTAATAGAATAACCCGATAGGTTCTCAGGGCGTCAGCAAACTCTGCACTGGGAAGTGATAATGATGTCAGAAGTGTAAATCCTGCGTAAAATAAGATTTCCGGAGATACCCAGTGCATGTTAATGGCCATATCGCCGATAATGAGGCCTCCGATGATGGAAAGCGTACCGGCGCGTCTGCTGTCACTTTGTTCCGTAGAGTGCTTTAAAAGATCTAACAGAAATTCTGCTGCGAAGGTATAAAAGATTAATCTTGTTTTCGTAAGGGGCTGGGAAAGCAGAGCCAGTTCCTGGGTAATTTTGGGATAATACACCGTGAGAAGTAAAAACAGGGGAAGGAGGAAAAGGTTTACAGGGATACAGATAAACCGTATCCATCTGGAGTAGGTACCTACCAGGGGAGCATTACAGTAATCCTCCGGGCTCTGGGTAAATTGAAACAGGCTGCAGGGCAGAATAATGACTTGGGGAGAGGTATCCACCATAAGTAGGATGTAGCCCTCCTCTAAATAGCTGCAGGCCACATCCGGACGACTGGTCAAGCGGAAGCTGGGCAGAGGTGACCACCATTTTTTCGGCAACAGCAGCTCGGCCAGACTTTGAGCCCCCATGGTCAGAGAGTCAGCCTGAATATGTGACAAATCCGTCATAATTTTGTTCAACAGCTGCTGGTCTGCAACAGAATGTTTATAGGCTACGACCACATCGGTTTGACTGTGAGAACCAATTTTCGTCAGGGAAAATACCAGGTCACGACTGCGAATACGTCTTCGTATGAGGGAGGTATTTGTTACCAGAGATTCGTTGAAGCCATCCTTGGCACCGCCGGATATCTTCTCGCTGTCGGGCTCTTCAATACTTCTGGAAATGTAGGAACGCACATCGATGGCAATTGCAGAAGTCACACCTTCCAGGCATAAAAGAGCCGGTCCCTCAAGGAGAGTGGTGCAGAAATGCTGGGGGTTAGACATACTGACAAGCTCAATTCCGGCAAAGGGAATCTTGGTTGTTAAGTAAGCAGCCAGCTCCTGACCATTCAAAGAATCTGCTTTGATATCCTGCAAGGAGGAGAGAAGCTTTTCCTGATTGTCGGTACTGACAAATCCGTTCACACAAAGAAGCAGGGCAGGTGTCTGTCCAATGACCAGGTCTCGGGCAATCAAATCAAAGCTCACCCCGAAGGGAAGCATTTGATAAACAGCAGCTTTTATGTCGTCTATTTTCTCGTAATTCATGGAAATCTCCTTATGAAAATTATTTCCCGATATGGGAGTCTCGTAAACAAGCAGAGGAACACTTTTAGTTTTCTCAATAATCTGCTATACTATCCTTACTATTTCCGGTTTTAGAATTCCAAAATGGAGAAATGCATACAAAGGAGGTATCTTATGAAGAAAGTGATTGCGTTTTGTAAAAGAGAAATGGTTCTTTCCATTGCCTTCTGTCTGGCTGTGGTATCGTCCTTAGTCGTGCTGCCGGACAAGGAATACATTAGTTACATAGATTTCAGAACCCTTAGCCTACTGTTTTGTCTCATGGGAGTGATGGCAGGCTTTCAGAAAATCGGTGTGTTTCGTTCTATAGCAGGTAAGCTGTTAGAAAAGGTCAGAAATGTGCGGACTTTGGTATTTATCCTAATCGGGTTGTGCTTTTTCTTCAGCATGCTCATCACCAATGATGTGGCTTTGATTACCTTCGTGCCCTTTACCTTTTTGGTATTGGATTTTCTGGAAGAGGAACTTCGGGACAAACTGTTTATTCCGGTGGTGGTATTTCAAACCATAGCGGCCAATCTGGGCAGTATGTTTACGCCTATTGGAAACCCACAAAACCTCTATCTCTATGGAAAGGCGGGTTGGGGAATAGGGGAGTTTCTGCTTATCATGGCTCCCTATACAGGGCTTTCTCTTTTCCTGCTGATTCTCTTTGGCTGGAGAATTGGAGGGATGGAGAAGCAGGGCTTGCAGGTGCAGATAGAAAAGGAGAAGCCTTCTGCCGGAGCTGTTACGATTGGAATGTATCTTGCCCTGTTCTTACTTTGTCTGCTGACGGTTGTGAGAGTACTTCCTTATTATGTTTGTTTGGGAATAGCGCTGTTGGTATTTGTGATACTGGACCGTGAAATTCTAAAGAAGATAGATTACTGTCTGCTTTTGACCTTTGTCTGCTTCTTTGTCTTTATCGGAAATATGGGACGAATCCCGGCATTTTCAGATTTGCTTAGTCGAATTGTAGAGGGGAATGAGGTGTATTGCGGTGTGGCATTTAGCCAATGTATCAGTAATGTCCCTGCCGCCTTGCTGCTTTCCGGTTTTTCTGAGGGATATCAGGATATTCTGATAGGTGTTAATCTGGGTGGACTAGGTACCCTGATTGCATCTATGGCAAGTCTGATTTCCTATAAGCTGGTGGCTGTGAACAGACCGGAAAGCAAGGGGAAGTATTTGAAACAGTTCACGTTCTGGAACATTGTTTTTCTGATAATGATAATGCTGTTCTACCTACTCCTTCGGTAGAACAGCATCCTCTATCAGCTTCATTATAGTCGGTATGGAATCCTTCTGGGAGCTCTTGTCCATAGCTTCCAGGAAGGAGATTCGATTGTCAAATAAGGTATTGATTTTCTCTACCAGCACTTCTCTGGTCATATCTGCTTCATCTAACACCATGGAATATCCCTGGGCTTCAAAAGATTTGGCGTTTAACATCTGGTCTCCTCTGGAATTGGAGGAGGGAAGAGGAATCAAAAGGTTTGGTTTCCGTAGGGCCAGAAGCTCACAGATGGCATTGGCTCCTGCGCGGGAAACAACAATATCAGCCAAAGCAAAAAGGTCTTTTAGCTCTCCCTTCACATATTCAAACTGAATATAGCCCGGTGTATTCAGGTACAGGTTGTCCAGCTTGCCTTTTCCGCAAAGGTGCACTACCTGAAAGCGTTCCAAAAGCTGCGGAAGGGCATCGCGAATGGCTTTATTTACATTGAGGGCGCCCTGACTTCCGCCAATCACCATCAAGACAGGCTTGTTTGCCGTAAATCCACAGAAATTCAGTCCGGACAGCTTATCGCCTTTGCGCAGCTCTTCTCGAATGGGGGTGCCGGTGAGAACTGCCTTTTTTTCCGGCAACATTTCCATGGTTTCCGGGAAGTTGCAGCATATCTTGTAGGCTGAAGGCAGGCAAAGCTTATTGGCCAGACCGGGTGTCATATCCGATTCGTGTATAATGCAGGGGATGTGAAGAGAAGCAGCCGCCAAAACCACGGGTACACTCACAAAGCCTCCCTTGGAAAAAACCACATCCGGTTGGTATTCTTTTAAAAAATGTCTGGCTTGTCCGTATCCCTTAATGACGCGAAACGGGTCGGTCAGGTTTTTGGGATCCATGTAACGACGAAATTTACCGGTAGAGATTCCCACATAGGGAATGTTGAAATCTGCAATCAATTTCTTCTCAATTCCCTCATAGGAGCCAATATATGTAATTTCAAAGCCAGCATCTGTAAGATGGGGAAGGAGAGCCAGATTAGGTGTCACGTGCCCTGCTGTTCCGCCACCGGTGAGTACTATTTTTTTCATATTATCCGCCTTCTTTCTGTCCTGCTCAGACACTCTAGAGTAGTAGAGCATGCTTAGCATTCGCTTAAAGTATAGCATTATCCCTTCAATACTGCAATCGTTCCCTAGTATCGTTAGGCCTACTTTTTTCAATGAAAAATGGGGAGATGTAGGGAATGGGTGCGCTTTTTTTCGAAAAGGAGCGTGTTTCGGGAAAAAGTGGCGATGGGTTTTGCTATAAAGAAAAAACAGCTTGGACTATAATTAGGTTTAAGCCGGTGCAGGAAATGGTGCGATTCAGATACCAGGATAGTTTGCACCGCGACCTTGGATGATGGGAGGATACATAGCAATGTGGAATATTTTATTAGAGCAAAAGGAAATTACAATCATAGCCGGAGTGTTGCTTGTGGTGAGTTTAGGAATGCGAATGATAATAGGGATGGCTTTAACCCATTTGATTAAAGAGACGGACAACATGGCAGTGACCAACAGCAGGTTTTTAAGGCAGTGCAGGATGAAATATGAGAATATCTATGAAATGAATAATGGCGTACCCAATGTAGGTGCCTTCGTGGAGCATTGTACCAGGAGGCTGACCTTAGGTAAGGTGAGACTGGAATCCCTATACCACATAAGCGGACAAGCTATGCTGCTTTGCGTCGCTACACTAGGTGTTGGTGTGTGTAAGGCGATTCTGGAGGGCAGGACAATAGGACAGATACTGCCGTATTATCTGGTATGTCTGCTGGCTCTTTATGCTTTTTTCTCCATTTCAGCTCTGCTAAATCTAACAGAAAAAAAGAAAGAGCTTAAGAACTGCCTTGTGGATTATCTGGAGAATCATCTGTCCTTTCGCATGGAAACCGTGGAGGAGCTGAGGGCTGACAAATCCTATGCTATTCCACAAAGACCTGAGGAGACCTCCCAGGTCACCCAGGAGGAGCTGGAGGCTTTGCTGGCAGAATTTCTTGCAAATTAAAAGCTATTTTGTTACACTACATAAAGTTATGGTAACTATTCAGAACCCCATTCGCAAAATCGCTGCTACGCAGCTTACCTTTTGCTCATGTGGTTACTTCGCCATATAAATTTAGGAAACCAGCCCTCTGTAAGCAAGCTTACTCGGTCTGATTTCCTAAATTTGCATGGCTCTGAATAGTTACAAGTTATGTTAAAAAGATACCTATAAGGAAGAGACCAATGAAAATCGTTGCTTTAGAGAGAAATAGTGCCGGGACAGATATCTCCTTTGATTGCTTTAAGGAGTTTGGGGAGCTGGTGCTCTATCCCAATACCATCACAAAAGAGGAGGTAAGGGAGAGAATTCAGGACGCGGATATCGTCATAGCAAATAAGTCACCTTTGAATGAAGAAACCTTAAGTCAAGCAAAACATGTGAAACTCATCTGCGAACTGGCTACCGGATATGACAACTGCGACTTGGAATATTGTAAAAAAAGAGGAATTCACGTGGCCAATGTGACAGATTATTGCACAGCCATGGTTGCCCAGCATACCTTTACTCTGGCTTTGGCATTGAGTCAGAAGTTAAGTCACTATGACAATTATGTCAAATCCGGGCAATATAGCGCACAAGACCGGTTTTCCAATTTTGACCTACCTTTTTCTGAGTTGGAGGGAAAGGTATGGGGCATTATCGGTATGGGTAATATCGGACAACGGGTTGCTAAGATAGCCCAGGCGTTTGGTTGCAAAGTATTGTTTACCTCTGTTACAGGAAATAGTAAGGTGACGGAGTATGATCAAGTTGATAAAACGACACTTTTGTCGCAAAGCGATATCATCTCCATTCATTGTCCTTTAAGTGAATTGACCTTGAATTATGTGGATGAAGAGGCACTTGGAAGCATGAAGCCCACAGCGATTTTGATTAATGTAGCCAGGGGGAAGGTTGTGGATAATCACGCTTTATACCGTGCTTTGACGGAAGACCGTATTCAGGCTGCAGGCTTGGATGTCTTGGAGGAGGAGCCCTTGAGAGAGGAGAATCCCTTGAGTCAGATGAAGGACAGCAATCGATTGATTATCACGCCCCATCTGGCTTGGGCCAGCGTAGAAGCCAGAAATCGTTGTGTACAAGGTGTCTACCATAATATTCAGAGATTTTTGGCAGGAGATACAGAAGGGTTTATTCTATAAGAGAATGGGAGAACAGAAGATGGAAGGAAGAGTGAGGTTACTGGCAAAATACCGTGAGGTTATAGTCTACCTGATAGTGGGAGTGTTAACCACAATCGTTTCCTGGGCTGTGGTATTCTTAGGAAAGTTTATTTTAGATACAGATGTAGCCTGGCAGAATTTTCTGAACAACTCGCTCAGCTGGCTTGCGGGAGTATGCTTTGCATATCCCCTAAACAGAAGGTGGGTATTCTTAAGCAAAAATCCAAACATCCTAAAGGAATTCCTAGGCTTTGCTTCCTCCAGGGTTTCCACTTGGGTTCTGGATGTGGTTATCATGTGGCTGTTCGTCAATGCATTTACTTTAAAAACCCCTATTGCCTGGATTTGTGGTTTGTTTTCCTATTTCCCTGAGGAAGCGGCACTGGGCAATCTGAACTATTGGGTAGCAAAAATACTGATTTCATCCGTTTTAGTGACCATTGCCAATTACTTCTTCAGTAAGTTTCTTATTTTTAATAAGAAAGAGTCTGAGGCACAAGGGCAATAGGGGGGGAGCAACATTTGGGACAGATATGAGCAACAAAAAACTCCGTCCCTAATGTTGCATTAACATTTCTTCCACCAGTGCAGCGCAATGCTTTGCAGCAGCGGTTTCGAAAGTCGGGTAATCCATCTGTGCGCTGTCGTCAGCCTTGTCGGAAATGGCACGGATGATGACGAAGGGCAAACCATTCAGGTAAGCGGTGTGTGCGATGGAAGCACCTTCCATTTCGGCACAATCGCCGTGGAAGAGGGAAATCAGACGCTCCTTCACATCCTTGGCTGCGATGAACTGATCCCCGCTGACTACTCGTCCGGAGAGAACCTGAATATCCGGATTCACTTTTTGGCAGCAGGCCAAAGCCAAGGTTTTCAGCCGCTCATCCGACCGGAAGATGCTGCAGTCCAACTGGGGAATGACACCGGGCTCATATCCTAAGGGGGACACATCCATATCATGCTCTAAGGCGTCCTCTGAAATTAAAATATCTCCAATATCCAGGGCTGCATTGAGAGAACCGGCAACACCGGTGTTGATCACACATGAGACCTGAAATACATCTGCCAAAATCTGAGTGCAGATGGCAGCATTCACCTTCCCGATTCCGCAGCGAACAACCACCACAGGACAGGCATTCAAGGTACCCTCATAGAAGTCCATGCCGGCCTTTCGGGTTGTGTTTTCCAGCGTCATATCTTTTTTGAGCTGTTCTATCTCCAGCTCCATAGCTCCGATAATTCCAATTTTATTCATAGCGCATCCTTTCGTATACGGATTGTCCCGTATCTTGTGATTATTGGTTCATTTATCGGAATTGTGGTGGGTACACAATTCCGATATAGAAATGGTATCGTTTTGTAAAATATAGTCTGTGGTCTATGAAGGATAGGACAGACGCTCCGGCTTGATATCGTACAGGACGGTGTCCAGGTATTTTTTTGCCAGATACTTTGCCATACCTAAATTCATATCCAGGTAGTTGCCGCAATCCTTAGGGGAGGCTCCGGGTACCTCACCGGTGAAATCCCGGATAAACTCATACATTTCTATCATTAGATTGACGATATCAGCCGATTCATAGTCTCCGGCCAAGAGCAGATAAAAGCCTGTTCTGCAGCCCATAGGTCCAAAGTAGATAGTCTTGTCCTTGTATACCGGGTGATTGCGCAGGAAGGTGGCAGCCAGATGTTCAATGGTATGCACCTCGGCTGTATTCATGACCGGTTCTTCATTAGGGCTGGTCATCCGCAAATCAAAGGTTGTGATGGTTTCTGCTCCCACATGGTCTTTTCTGGATACGTAGATTCCGGGTTGGAGCTTGATATGGTCGATGGTAAAGCTTGCTATTTTTTCCATAAGATTCCTCTTTTCTGTGTTTACTGAACATGTTGTCAGGTCAAAGACCTAAACTCACATAAGGATAGTATACTCAAAAGACTTGGCGTGAGCAAGGATAACTTCCGATATAGTATATCGGGATGGATTCCAAAGTTGACGAAAACGGGTATTAGGTGGTACATTTTATAGAGTAAGAGTAGGTGATACCATGGAGTTTATGAAGGAACTAAAAAAGCATCCAATTACTTTTTTATTGGTAGGGATAAATGTAGTTGTCTTTCTTGTAAATGGAATTTTGCAGGATGCCCTGAGAAGCTACGGTGTCCTGACCGTATATCACGTCCTATTGGAGAAGGAATACTGGCGGATTGTAACGGCCTGCTTTCTCCACGGAAACTTCATGCATTTATTTAACAATATGGTAACGCTGTTGTTTCTTGGCATGTTCCTGGAGGAACGAGTGGGGAAACAGCCTGTGCTCTGGGCCTATCTATGTGCAGGCATAGGAGGAAATATTGTTTCACTCATATATAAACTAGGAAACGGCATAAAAGCGGGTTCTCTGGGAGCCAGCGGAGCCATTTTTGGTTTAGACGGATTGCTGCTTGCCAAGGTGCTGTTGGGCGACAGAGGAGTGCGTCAGATCCCACTTCCCAGAGTGTTGTTTATGGTGTTTCTATCGGTTTACAGTGGGTTTTCGTCCCCGGGGATTGATAACGCAGCTCATATAGGCGGGTTACTGTTTGGTTTCCTGGTTGGAGTAGGAAATCATTTCTGGTTGGTATACAGGCAAAGAAGACATTAAAAGCGAGAAGATAAATAGCAGGGAGGATAAGCATTGAACATTCATATTTATTATGGAGGAAGAGGTATCATAGATGACCCCACACAGTATGTAATCGGCAGGATGCAGAGTATTCTGGAGGAGCTGCGGGTCAATGTGACCAGATACAACTTGATTGATTATAAGAATACCATAACGACCCTGCCCCAGACACTTAAGGATGCAGATGGTATTATCCTTGCAACGACAGTGGAGTGGTATGGAATTGGTGGCTATATGCAACAGTTTCTGGATGCCTGCTGGCTTTTTGGAGACAAGGAAAAAATCAGCAAAATCTATATGTGTCCGGTGGTTATGTCCACCACCTATGGTGAGAGGGAGGCCAAGCTGAACCTGGCTACAGCCTGGGAGATTTTGGGTGGACTCCCCTGCAGTGGTATCTGTGGTTACATTGACAGTACCATTACATTGGAGATGAATCAGCAGTATCAATTAATTATTGAGAAAAAGACGGAGAATCTGTACCGCACCATCAATCAACGTATGGCAAGCTTCCCTGCCAGCAATCAGGCAGTTCGGCAGAAGGTGAATATCCCCAAGGATATCTCCTTAACTCCACAGGAGACAGAGCAGTTTGCAAAATATGTAGCGGATGATTCCTATGTCCAAAAGCAAAAGGAAGATATTCAGGAATTGACGGATTACTTTAAGGGTATGATGGAGCAGAGCACGGAGGACAGCTCGGAAGAGTACATAGCCGCTTTTCGGTCCCATTTTCATCCCATAGCAGGATTTCAGGCAGATTATTGCTTTATTATAGAAGGGAAGGATTCACACTTGATTCTCCAGGTAGATGGGCCCAGGCTGGAAGTGTCCTACGGCACCATGGAGAATCCCCATGTGGAGATGAACATAGGGCGCACTCTTATGGAGGATATCATTCACGGAAGAATGACCTTTCAAAGAGCCTTTATGTCCGGGGCAACTACAAGGGGAGATTTTAAAGCATTACGCACCTTGGACCAGCTGTTTTTATTTCAATCATAATGTCTCATACTACGGATTGGCAGACCGGGCTGTGCAAAACCATCTGTAGATGATAGGATTAGGCACCCACAAAAGAAATGAATGATACAGAATATAGAAGACGGAGGTAACGATATATGAAGGACGATTGCATTTTTTGTAAATTAGCAAATGGTGTGATTCCCACAAATTCCATTTATGAGGATGAGGATTTCAAGGTTATTTTAGATATGGGACCGGCTACAAAAGGGCATGCCTTGATTCTGCCCAAGGAACACGCTGACAATTTGTATGAATTGCCGGATGAAACAGCCGCAAAGATTCTGCCCTTGGCAAAGAAACTAGCATTGTCTATGAGGGAGAAGCTTCATACAGACGGCCTGAATGTGGTTCAGAACAATGGAGAGGTGGCAGGTCAAACAGTGATGCACTATCACCTACACCTGATTCCGCGCTACCAAAATGACGGTCAGAGAATTTTGTGGAAGCCCACATCTCCTTCTGCTGAGGAGCTGGAGGCTGTGAAAAATCTCTTTTAAGAGTTATAGAATCCCGATATGGGAGTTGGAAAAGTCATACAGATACTCTCATTTCGGATTTGTGTGCCTGCTACGGGTTTGTATATTTATATGCAGACCTTGTAGCACCGTCGGTCCTTAGCGAGCGTATTT
>CAMAHO010000066.1 GCA_945834545.1 uncultured Lachnospiraceae bacterium
GTCCTGGCAAGTATTTGCCATTTCTCATTTCGAAAATCATTCGATGAATTCTATGATTTTAATTGAACTTTGTATGTGGTAATGAACAAGGCCACAGCATCCTCAGCAGAAATGGGTGTTTCCCCGGCGCTCCATATGAAAAACAGTGTGTTGGTGGGCGGTGGAACCTATGGCTGCGGCACCTTTGGAGAATGTCTTTTCTATCAACTGCCTCATTCAAACATCACCTTCACCTGTGGAATAAAAGCCTTTTATCATGAATCCTTTGAAGAGGGAAGGAACTTTGTGCCGGATTATTGGATTGATGCTGAGGATCCGGTAAGCGTTGTGGAGCAGTGTATTGCACAATAAGCTGTAAGGGAGGCCCATAAATTCCCTATTGAAAATCGAACAAATGTTTGCTATACTGTGAAAAATGGGAGGTGAACAAATGTTTGATTCAATCATTTACCATATTGATGTCAATTCAGCCTTCCTATCCTGGGAGGCTGTTTATCGTCTTACACATCTTGGGGGAAGCTTAGACCTGAGGGAAATACCGTCGGCGGTAGGAGGGGATATGGCTCTGCGACACGGTATTATTTTGGCCAAGTCAATCCCGGCGAAGAAATACGGAATCAAGACCGGAGAGACTATCCTGGAGGCACAGCAAAAATGCCCCAATCTGACCCTGGTACCGCCTAACTACGGCCTGTATGAACGATGCTCTGCAGCTTTCCTGGGGATTTTGCGGGAATATTCTGATGTGGTGGAGCAGTACAGCATCGACGAGGCCTTTGTAGATATGACCTCCACCTGCCATTTGTATGGGACACCAGAGGAAACTGCCATGCAGATAAAGAATCGTATCCGAGATGAGCTGGGCTTTACTGTAAATGTGGGAATTTCACGCAACAAGCTCCTGGCGAAGATGGCCTCTGATTTCAAAAAGCCGGACAGGGTGCATACCCTTTATCCGGAGGAAATCCAGGAGAAGATGTGGCCTCTCCCTGTGTCAGACTTGTTTTTTGTGGGTAGGGCTACCACGAAAAAGCTTTTTTCTGTGGGGCTTAAAACCATAGGTGAGCTTGCCGGGGCGGACCCTGCCTGGCTCAAGCACATTTTAAAAAAGCAGGGCGAAATCATCTGGGGCTTTGCCAATGGCATTGACTGCTCGCCGGTGATGGCAAAACCGCCTGCCAATAAAGGCTATGGCAACAGCACCACCACCCCCTATGATGTGACAGATGTCCCCACAGCGAATAAGGTACTATTGGCTTTGGCAGAAACCGTGGGGAACAGACTCAGGGCGGAGCAGGTACAGATTGAAGTGGTGGCAGTGGGCATTCGTTATGCAGACTTATCCTACCAGTCCCATCAAAGAAAATTGGACACGGCCACCAATCTCACCTTGGAGATATACAAGGCGGCCTGTGAGTTGTTCGTGGAGCTGTGGGATGGACATCCCGTTCGACATTTGGGGGTTCACACCAGCAGAGTGAATACGGATGGCTTTACAAGGCAGGTCTGCCTGTTTGATGAGGTGGATTATGACAAGCTTGCGAAGATGGACGATGCCCTGGACGGACTTCGTGAGCGTTTTGGGATAGATGCAGTAAAGAGGGCTGTCTTTCTAAATCAGCCCATTGACCATATGAGTGGAGGCATTTCCAGAGAAAAGCGTACGGTGGATTATACGAGGCTGGAGATTCAGTAGTGGAAGGAGGGATGCACGGTGGCATTCGGTATTGGGACAAATACACAGAAGACAGAGGCAGGGCCTGTAAAAGGTACCCAGAGAGAAATTGCCTGTGATTGCTGGTTTACCACCAACGGTAAGATTATCCCCAGGATGCTTAAAATTCAGGATGAGGACGGGGAAATCCGTGTCATCAAGCAGATAGCAGTGCATTCTCAGGAAGCAAAGAATTTCTGCGGCATTCCTTCTGTTGAATTTGACTGCACCCTGACCATTCTGGAGCACGAGATTTCCGCACAGCTGATTTTCTATCAGACAGAAAGCAGGTGGGTGCTCAGGTATCGGTAGGGTTGGGGAAGAAATGGAGCCTCAGGATTACCTTTCCGTTACTCCCCCGGCGCACTTTTCCGTTACGTCAGGTAGGAACGCATAGAGTGCAGAGCGTTCTTCTCCAGCCTGGAGACCTGAGCTTGAGAGATGCCTACCAGGTCGGCCACCTCCATCTGCGTTTTTCCCTCATAAAAGCGCAGGGTAATGATTTCGTTTTCCCTTTGGGTAAGATGTTTCATAGCATCCCGCAGGGACAGGTGTTCCACCCAGGTTTCTTCCTTATTTTTCTTATCTGAGATTTGGTCCATCACATAGAGGGTGTCACCGCCATCGGTATAGATGGGTTCGTAGAGACTCATAGGGCTCTGAATGGCCTCCAACGCCATGATGATTTCCTCGGGGGTGATGTCCATAGCCTTAGCTAAGGTCTCAATGGTAGGTTCTGCCGCATTTTCCTTTGTCATTTGGTCGCGCATAGAGATGACCTTATAGGCAGTATCCTTAATCGAGCGGGAAACCCGGATAGGGCTGGAGTTGTCTCTTAAGAAACGCCTGATTTCACCAATAATCATGGGCACAGCGTACGTGCTGAACTTGACATTGAGGGAGCTATCGAAGTTGTCAATTGCCTTGATTAAGCCCACGCATCCAATCTGAAATAAGTCGTCTGCATTTTCGTTGGAGGAGGCGAACCGCTTAATCACACTTAAAACCAGTCGCAGATTTCCTTCAATGTATTTTTGCCTGGCTTCCTTATCACCTTGATTGATTTTCTGAAACAGTTCTTCTTTTTCAGCGTTCTTTAGTAAGGGGAGTTTTGAAGTGTTCACTCCACAAATTTCCACCTTGCCTTGTATCATGACGAAACCTATGCCTTTCTTCTTTACATTGCAATTCTAGTATTGGCAGCAAGTGGAAAGATTATTCGTATCAATGTAGGGCATGGGTTTTCTCCTAAAACGTGAAAAATTCCGAGGATTGTGGGCAGAAATATGGTAAGCGGTCTATTCAAGGAACGAAAAATGTGATACGCTCCTTATAGGATCGCAGGTGAGTGGGAGCTTGAGAGCGTGAGAGTGGAACCAATCCGTAGGTAATATCATTTACAGGTCAACAAGACTAATTTCAGGGAGGTAAATCAGGTATGGGTGAAGAAAAAAATATACACGAGATGTTTGAGGAAATTCAGAAGGAGAATCCGGCGCATAATCCCTATGAGAGAAAGAACAAAAAGCCGAATAACACCTATCAGACCTTCGGTATGATATACGGCGCTATCTATGGCTTGCTGGTAGGGTATTTTGCCGGTGTACTTTTGGATAGAATGTCAGTCAGCATTGTGGCAGGACTGTTGATTGGCCTTTTGGTCGGCAGAACCATAGGGCACGCGTTTAAGAAAAAGGGGTACCGTGAAGAGACGGTAAAGAAGAGTGAGAATCCGGAAGAATTAACGGACGCAGAGAGAAAGCTGTAAGGGCGAAAAGCTGTAAAGACGACAATCTGTAAAGGCGGATTCACCATTCCAATACAGAGTATGGGTCAAACTTCGGCTACTTGTCAAACACATTATGCTTATGATAGCTCTGGCGGTATTGCGAAGGAGAGAAGTCTGTTTTTTTCTTAAAGGCATTGGAAAAGTTATGTACATCCTTAAACCCCAGGCCGAAGGCTATTTGTGAGATGGTTTGATTGGTTTCGGAGAGAGCAAATTTGGCTCTCTCCATTTTTGTTTCCAGGACAAATTGCTTTAGGGACAAACCCTTATTTCTTCGAAAGAGAGTAGTCAGGTATTTTTCGTTGTACCCGAAATAGTCAGCTATCTGAGAGATGGTGAGTTCTTCTCCGGCATGCCATGAAATATAATTGCAGATATCCTCCAGCAGCTGCTCTCTGGATAGGGTCTGAAGGCTCTGGGAAGAACGACATTGGCAGGAAACCTCACTCAAAACAGCAGTGCACAGGGCCTGATTTAGCATGGGATTCTTGTAGCTTCTGTCGCTGTCCATCAGCTGCTTTAGGAGAATGATGATACGCTCCGGCGATTTCACAAGGCTCTGCCTGGGGAGAAGGAGAGTGTGGCCGGTTCCGGAGGAATCGGCGGGGGAAAGGCGACTTTCTGCCAAACATTGCACAGAAAAATGCATCCAATAAAAAGAGCAGCTGCCGTTTTTAATGCCGTGCTGAAAGGTGGTTGGGGACATGATCAGAAATTCTCCGGGTTGGACCGTAAAGTCTCTGGTCTCATCTGCAATTCCTAAAACTCCCTCAGTCACCAGGATAAATTCATAGTCGGTGAGAGCCCTGGTCATATGGGTCCACTCCGGATTAGGAGAAATAAATTTTCCACACCAGTTGTAGATAATTCCTTTCTGTAAATCAAAATTCAGATATTCCATAAATTCGCAACCCTTTCTGACAGTAAAAAAGCATATGATTTTCTTCCTGTAGAAATAGTATATAACATTTTCACACCTTTTCCAACCTTTTTCTATGGACTGCCGACGAACCGGGAGCTATAGTTTAAATAGAAAGAGCAAAAGAAGAGACAGAGATGAAATTGTCAGAAAGACCTTGGAGAGGGTCTCTAAACACTACTACTATTTCATACCGGGAGCAGACTATGAAACCATTTTTTTTCACTGATTTTTCATTAAAGGATTTGACCCTGTTGGGAGAGTATCAGGTAAATGCATTAGAGAAGGAAATCAATTATCTCCTAAGCTTTGATTTGGATCGTTTGCTGGCAGGCTTTCGTGAGACCGCAGGTTTGGATAAGAAAGGCAAGGAGAGATACGGAGGCTGGGAGAGCCTGTTGATTGGAGGGCATACTCTGGGGCACTATCTGACGGCCTGTGCACAAGCTTACAGCAGTGCCAACACAGGCAACGAGGAGAAGGAGGGTCTGGCAAAGAACCTGACCTATCTGGTACAAGAGCTTAGAGCCTGTCAGCTTGCTCAGGGAACCGGCTTGATTTTTGGAGCCATTATCCTGGACCCTTCCAATGTGGAGCAGCAATTTGATATGGTGGAGCAGGGAAAAACGGAGATTTTCAAGGAGTCCTGGGTCCCTTATTACACCTTACATAAGCTCTTTTGCGGGTTGGTAAGCATAGCTTATCTGGAACAGGAGCTGGGGGAGACGGCAAAGCTGGCGAAGGTGATAGCCTCTGATTTAGCGGATTGGGTGTACAACCGAGGCAGTAAGTGGAGTGAGCAAACCCACAAGACAGTGCTGTCCATTGAGTATGGCGGGGTGAACGATTGCCTGTATGATGTCTATCTGTTGACCGGAAAAGAGGAGCATCTGAAGGCGGCCCAGCTCTTCGATGAGGTGGAGTTGTTTGAGCGCATTTATCACGCAAAACCCGGTGATGACGCGTTGAATAATATGCATGCCAATACCAACATCCCTAAATTCCAGGGAGCTTTGAAACGATATCTGGTGACAGGGGAGGAGCGGTTCTTAGAGTATGTGAAGCACTTCTTCTGGTTGGTAGCAAACTGCCATTCCTATATCACTGGGGATAACAGTGAGTGGGAGCATTTTGGCAAGGACAACATACTGGATGGAGAGAGAACCAATTGCAACTGCGAAACCTGCAATGCCTATAATATGCTTAAGATCTGTAAGCTTTTGTACATGATTACCGGAGATACCGTCTATGCAGATTGGTATGAGAACACCTATTTGAATTCCATTATGTCCTCTCAGAACCCGGAAACCGGAATGACCACCTATTTTCAGCCCATGGCCAGTGGGTATTTTAAGACCTTTTCAACGCCCTTTGATAGCTTTTGGTGTTGTACCGGCTCCGGAATGGAGAGCTTTACCAAGCTGCCGGAAAGCTATTATTTCCACACAGAGAATGCGCTGGTGGTGAACCAGTATCTGTCCTCCAAGGTGGAGTGGAGAGAAAAGGGAATGGCACTAGTTCAAAAAACCAGGTTCCCTATGGAAAATACAGCCAGCTTTACAGTGGAAGGAAGATTTCAGGGAGAGCTGTGGTTCCGCATTCCTAAGTGGCTTAAGGGAGAGCTGCAGATACGCCTGGACGGAAAGCAGGCGGATTATGAGACCAGAGTCATCGGCGAGGGCCGCGGATATGCAGTTCTGACAGGTGATTTTGAACAGGATACTCTGATTGAGTTGACACTGTCTGCAGGAATTACCCCCAAAAACCTTCCGGATGGACAACATACCTATGGTTTCCTGTACGGCCCCTATGTTCTTTGCGGACTGGTGGGAAGGGACCACATGGAAGAGGGTAAAACCGGAGTGGATGTGACCATCGCCAAGGAGAAAGCCTTCGGTAAGGCAATCTTTAAAGACAAGGAGGAGGTCATCACGGTTAAGGAGGCCAGCGTGGAGCAGTTTATGGACCATATTGACAGCCATATGACGCCTGTGAAACGAGAGGGAGGCTTGTATTTTAAGCTGCAAGATACGGATGCTGATTTGGAGTACACCCTTCACTATTCTCAGTATCAATCCAGATTTGGCCTGTATTTTCAGTTTCAGTAAGGAAAAAAGGGGAGTTTTGCAGAGAAAAGCATATAGTAAAGAAAAGGCTATTTATCTGAACTCATCGGATAGAGGCTGGCAGGTGAAGTATGCTTTATTCTGAGTTAAAAAATAAGGATGTCATTAATCTCCGGGACTGCAGACGCCTGGGCAGGGTATGTGATTTAGAGTTTGACCCCTGCAACGGTACTATCTGCAAGATTATTGTTCCCGGAGATTTTGGCATTATGTGTCTGTTTCATCCCAAGCAGGAAATCTGTATTCCGTTTCGGGACATCAAGCAAATTGGGCCGGATATCATTTTAGTGGATGTGATGGCTTAAGGGGATTTTAGTCCGGGTGTTGTCATTTTTAGCGCAGTCGTTATCATTTTTAGCACAGTCGTCGGCATGATTGACAGAAAGGCGATTTTAAGGTAAAATTTTTTAGGAAGTGTATGTTGACATTGGGGTATTGGACTACCCGATATCCGACCTGGAGGTGGCAGATGAAGTGTCCATTTTGTAACCATGAAAATACTCGTGTAATTGATTCCAGACCGGCCGAGGATAATAATTCCATAAGACGCCGAAGGATTTGTGATGAATGTGGGAAGCGTTTCACCACCTATGAAAAAATTGAGACCATACCGCTGATCATTATAAAAAAGGACAACAACAGAGAGGCCTATGACAGGACAAAGCTGGAGGGCGGTGTGCTTCGTGCCTGCCATAAACGTCCCGTCAGCGCAAAGCAGATTACCACTTTGTTGGACGAGGTGGAGACTGAAATCTTCAACATGGAGGAGAGGGAGATTTCCAGTCAGGTGATTGGCGAGCTGGTGATGAATAAGCTCAGAGATCTGGATATGGTTGCCTATGTGCGCTTTGCATCGGTATACCGCGAGTTTAAGGATATCAATACCTTTATGGATGAGCTGAAGAAGGTCTTAAAGTAAGCCTATAAAGTTTTAGGCAACAATGCCGATATATTTTACACAAAATACAAAGGAGGTACCGGTTATGGGAATTGGTTCCGTAAATAACTATAATAGCATATTCCAAAACTACAGGGTTCCTACTATTCCCGTGATTTCTCCCGAGGAGCTTAAGAGACAGCAGGAGAATGTATCGGCTACCCCGGCAGCGCGTACTACAGCAGAGAATTCGGGTGCAATGGCTGAACAGAAGAAACCCAATGCTTTGCTGGAAGATGTTTCCATGGGATTCCGAAAGAATGACGATTACGGCTATTTAGGTCAGGAGGCAGATATCACTGCCTTGGACAAACCGGCCTATTTAGGGGATGCTCAAAAGGACAATGTGTTAAGGGATTATCAATACTTTGTGGGCAGCTCCAGAAATTTAGCCAATGAGACACCAGATGGCTTGGTGATTCCAAAGTTCTGATATTTTGTAGGATTGTGGGAGCAGGTCGTGCGAAACAATCCGTAGGTATCATAATAAGGGACTTTTGACCCTAATATCATATTTATGAAATAGATAAAAAAGAGGCCGTACCGGTCTCTTTTTTAGGAGGTAAAAAACATGCAGCATGAGGTACCCAAGAAACCTAAAAAAATTGAGGACATGGCATTTCGTTTCGACGCGTTTGCCAATGGGAAAGCAGTCTATAACAAGACGAAAAATCGTCTTCCGGCTATGGGCTGGAACAGCTGGAATGCCTTTGGCAGCGGCAACACGGAAGCTCTTACCAAGGCTATGGCAGATGCTCTAGTAGAGCTTGGCCTGGACAAGCTGGGCTATCAGTATGTGGTGTTGGATGACGGATGTTACAAGTCAGAAAGAATCGAAGGGAAATTGTCCAATGAGGATGTAAAGTTTCCCGGCGGATTTAAGGCCTTGTCGAACTACATCCACGAGAAGGGACTGCTGTTTGGCATGTACAATGATATCGGCACCAATCTCTGCGCCGGCGCAGCGGTAGGTACCTGTGGCCATGAGGAGATGGATGCGGCGTCCTATCTGGAATGGGGCGTGGATTTTATGAAGGTAGATAACTGCTATTATCTGTGGGACAATGCTACCTTTTCTGATGCTACCAACGCCAGGTATGTATATGCACCCAATATCAAGGGGATACGCCTGGAGGGAGAGGGTATGCAGCTTTCCCTGAATGCAGTGGCTGACGGCCGGCTGACGGGACGTGGTGGCGAGAAGAAAGAGGATTACGTGACTAATCTGGGCACCTTTGACGGAACGGGTCCGGATGCTACGCCCATAGGGGTACAGAGTGGGGAATTGGAATTTCGTATTGTTGCCCCTAAGGACGGGGAATATAAGCTTTATGTCAATTTCGCTTCCGGGGAGGAGCCTGGTTGTGGCTCCTGGCTGCAGGTAGCTGTGGGAAATGGGGAAGAGACTAAGCTGTTTTATGATGACTTCCTGATTTCCGAGAAGAATCAGGAGGGAGAGAGTCTTTTCTCTGAGTCGGCTGCAATTACGGTTGCTCTGAAGGAGGGGGAAAATACACTTCGACTGATGAATCACAGACGGCAGGAAAACACCCTGGATTCGTATGCAACCTTATTGAAGGCCTTGAAGGAGCAGGCACCCCAAAAGGATATCCTGCTGTCTATCTGCGAATGGGGCAAGACACAGCCGCACAACTGGGGCTATAAAGTAGGAGACTCTTGGAGAATCTTAAACGATATTACATTCCGGGTGGGAGCAGACGGTGACCCGGGTGTGGGCAGCTGGACAGATGGTTACACGCCCAGTGTTACCTCTCAATACAACAAAGCTGTCATCATGGATGAGTTTGCCGGCCTTGACAAGGGTTGGAATGATCCGGATATGCTGATGGTGGGAATGAATGGCTTGACAGAGGAAATGTGCAGGACTCATTTTGCTATGTGGTGTATGATGAATTCCCCTCTGATGCTGGGCTTAGATTTGCGTCGTGTGAAGAAGGGGGACTGGATCTATCAGATTATCGCCAATAAAGAGCTGATTGCCTTAAACCAGGATGCCTTGGGAATCCAGGCAAAGAGAATCTATTGCTCTCTTGAAAAGGAGAATCCCGATACCGCTTACATCCGGGATACGAACAGAGTGGATGTGTTGGCAAAGCCTCTTGCGGATGGAGGGGTAGCCCTTTCCTTTATCAATGTAAGTGATAAAGTGCAGGGAAAGCAGACCGTTACGAAAGCACAGATTCTGGAAAGGCTGAGTGAAAAGCTTGGTGAGAATAGCTTATTTGAGCAGGCTAAAGCCTACAAAATAACAGATTTGTGGAATGGCAATAGCTGGGAAAGCACCTCAGATTTGTTTGAGACAGAGAGCCTGTCTGCTTATGGGAATGCGACCTGGAAGGTAACTCCTGTGTTATGACAACGGCAGAGCTTGTAAAATCCATATGGATGCTATGGAAAGAGGGGGAAGAGAATGCTTTCTCCTCTTGTTTTCGTGATTTTTTCGCCTACGGCAGAAAGAAGGGCTGGCTGGAGGATCAGGACGAAAGAGGTCAGGAGACTCCTGTGAATCGTATGACAGCTGCCAGAATCCTCCATGGCTTTTTGCGAAAGGAGCTTGGGGAGCCGGATGAATCGGACTGGAGAGGTGCTGAGCATTTGAAGGATATCTATGATTGCCATACCTGCGTAGGTCATGTAGCCCAGATGTATGCCAAGGGGATTATGGAGGCGGAAAACCAGGTCTTTGGAATGCAGAGACTGCTTACCTCCAAGGAAGCAGCCTTGTATCTGGCACGGGTATTTGGAACAGCAGACAGGCTTA
>CAMAHO010000067.1 GCA_945834545.1 uncultured Lachnospiraceae bacterium
TTTGGTTCCTTGTCGTTAGCCGGAGGACAGCTGATTATAACAGGGGAATCTATCGTTACGATCATCACTTGTATTGTGATTATGATATTCCTGGTGACTTTCATCAACAAATCTAAAGCTGGGCAGGCCATGCTTGCTGTATCTGAGGATAAGGGCGCAGCTTTGCTGATGGGTATTAATGTAAACAGCACAATAGCATTAACTTTTGCCATTGGCTCAGCACTTGCATCCATTGCAGGTGTGCTTTTGTGTTCTTCTTACCCGACATTATCACCGTCTACCGGTGCTATGCCGGGTATTAAAGCCTTTGTTGCAGCGGTATTTGGTGGAATCGGTTCTATACCGGGTGCCTTTATTGGTGGTATTTTACTTGGTATAATACAGATTTTTGCCACAGCCTATATTTCTTCCCAGATGGCAGATGCCATTGTGTTTGCTGTTCTTATCATTGTCTTACTGGTAAAACCTGCTGGTTTATTTGGTAAGAACATTCAGGAAAAGGTGTAAGAGGAGGCTGCAAAAATGAAGAAGATAAAGATTTCGAAAGAATTACAGAATAAATTGATTACCTGCGGAATTGTAGTTGTATTCTTCCTGATCATGCAGATTTTATTGATGACCGGTAACCTGAGCAGCTTGATGCAGGGCTTGTTAGTTCCCCTGTGTATGTACGCAATTCTTGCCATCTCTCTGAACTTAACAGTAGGTATTCTGGGTGAGCTAAGCTTGGGACACGCAGGCTTTATGTGTGTGGGTGCGTTCACCAGTGCATTTTTCTCAAAATATATGATGATTGTTGCGCCAAACTTTAACAGTGGCCTGCGTTTTTTCCTGGCACTGATTATCGGTACGGCTTTTGCAGGTTTGTTTGGTATCCTGATAGGAATTCCGGTATTGCGCTTAAAGGGTGATTATCTTGCTATCGTAACCTTAGCCTTTGGTGAAATTATTAAGAATCTGATGAATATCCTGTATATCGGCTACGACAAGTCCGGATTCCATTTCTCTGCAAACAGCAGCATGGATGTGGAAATGGATGAAACAGGAGAATTTTTAATCAAGGGACCCCAGGGTATTACCGGAACCCCTAACGATTCCAGCTTTGTTATTGGTATTGTATTGCTATTAATCACCTTGATTATCATTATCAATATGGTGCAATCCAGAACAGGTCGTGCCATTATGGCCATCAGAGATAACACTATAGCTGCAGAATCTGTGGGCATCAATGTGACCAAATATAAGCTGTTGGCCTTTACAGTTTCCGCAGCTATGGCAGGTACAGCCGGAGTGTTGTATGCACACAACTTATCTACCTTGACGGCGCTGCCAAAAAACTTTGGCTACAATATGTCGATTATGATTTTAGTCTTTGTGGTTCTGGGTGGTATCGGCAGCATCAGAGGTTCCATGATAGCTGCGGTAATTCTTACATTATTACCGGAATGGCTGAGAGAGTTGCAGGATTACAGAATGTTGATTTACGCCATTGTCTTGATTTTAATGATGCTCTTTAACTGGGCACCGAAATGTATTGAGTGGCGAGAAAAAATGACAGCTAAGGTCAAGATAAAATTCAACAAATTCACAAAAAAGGAAGGAATTTAGAATGGCTATGTTAGAGATAAATAACCTGGGTATTTCATTTGGTGGCTTGCGTGCAGTGGACGATTTCAACATAACCATTGAAAAGGGCTGTCTTTATGGTTTGATTGGCCCTAACGGTGCCGGGAAAACAACAGTTTTCAATCTGCTTACCGGTGTCTATAAGCCTTCTGAAGGCATTATTAAATTGGATGGTAAGAATATTACAGGCAAACCTACCATAGAGATTAATAAAGCCGGAATAGCAAGAACCTTTCAGAATATTCGTTTATTTCAAAAGTTAACGGTATTGGAAAATGTTAAGGTAGGTTTACATAATCACAAGAAATACTCTACCATTGCAGGTATCCTTCGTCTGCCTTCCTATTATAAGGTGGAAAAAGAGATGAATGAGGAGGCTTTAGAGCTTCTCAAGGTGTTTGATTTGGAGAAGGAGGCAGATACCCTGGCTTCCAATCTGCCTTATGGAAAACAGCGTAAGCTGGAAATCGCAAGGGCACTTGCAACCAAACCTAAGCTTTTACTGTTAGATGAGCCTGCAGCAGGTATGAACCCCAATGAAACGCAAGAGTTGATGGATACCATCGCTTTTGTTAGAAAACATTTTGATATGACAATCCTCTTGATTGAGCATGATATGAAGCTGGTAAGTGGTATCTGTGAAGAACTAACTGTGCTTAATTTTGGTCGTGTATTGTGTCAGGGAAAAACCTCTGAGGTATTGAATAATCCTGAGGTTATCAAGGCCTACTTAGGCGAGTAGTGGAGGGTCGGCATATGTCTTTGTTGGAAATAAAAAATTTACAAGTAAATTATGGTATGATTCAAGCCATTAAAGATGTGGATTTTCATGTAGAAGAGGGGGAGGTTGTAGCACTAATAGGTGCGAATGGAGCCGGTAAGACTACTATTCTTCACACAGTGTCCGGACTTCTAACTCCGGTACATGGTTCTGTCTTCTTTGATGGAACGGATATTACAAAAATTCCCGGTCATAAGATTGTTTCCATGGGAATGGCTCATGTTCCTGAGGGTAGAAGAGTGTTTGCTAATCTCTCGGTTTTACAAAATCTGAAAATGGGAGCGTTTACCAGAAAGGATAAAAAGGAGATAGATGACAGCCTGCAATACATATTCTCTCATTTTCCCAGATTGGAAGAAAGAAAAAAGCAGCTGGCGGGCACCTTAAGTGGTGGTGAACAGCAGATGCTTGCTATGGGGCGTGCGCTGATGTCCAACCCTCGTATTATTTTGATGGATGAGCCTTCTATGGGATTATCACCTATCTTTGTTAATGAAATATTTGACATCATTCAAACGGTAAGCAAGAGCGGCACAACAGTGCTTTTGGTAGAACAAAATGCGAAGAAAGCCTTGTCCATCGCTGATCGTGCATATGTTTTGGAGACCGGTAAAATTGTTATGGAAGGTAAGGCTTCTGAGCTGTTAGACAACGAGGATATCAAGAAGGCTTATCTGGGAGAATAAATCAGATTGGGAGGTGTTTTTGATGCAGAAACCTGTGGTTATTACAATAGCTAGACAATATGGCAGTGGCGGAAAAACCATCGGAGAAATGCTTTCCGAAAAACTTGGGATTCATTTTTATAACAAGGAACTCCTGAAGCTTGCCAGCGATGAAAGCGGAATCAATGAGGCCTTGTTTGTGAATGCGGATGAAAAAGCAGCCGGTTCCAAGTTTCTGGGAATGTTTCATAAAAAATATAAAGGGGATTTATTATCACCGGATAGTGATCGATTTACTTCTGAAAGCAACCTTTTTGAATACCAGGCTAAGGTGATAAAGGAGTTAGCTAAGAAGGAGTCCTGCGTGATAGTAGGGCGAGCGGCTGACTTTGTCCTGAAGGATTATGACAATGTGCTTAGCGTGTTTATCCATGCACCATTCGAATTTTGTATGGAGCAGGCAGCTAAAAAAGTGAATTTAACCGGGCATGAATTGGAGAAATATATTCAACGGATTGACAAAGACAGAGCCGATTATTACAAGTATTACACCGGCAGAGAATGGACAGATGCAAGAAATTATGATTTATGTCTAGATAGCTCAAAGCTTGGCTTTGAACGTTGCGTGGAAGAAATTATTTCTTATATGAATGTAAGATTTCAGTAATAAATAAGAGTGACAGACAGCTTGGTTTATCATCGTAATAAACCGG
This sequence comes from uncultured Lachnospiraceae bacterium, assembly GCA_945834545.1. Taxonomy (GTDB): domain Bacteria; phylum Bacillota; class Clostridia; order Lachnospirales; family Lachnospiraceae; genus Acetatifactor. The sequence continues at coordinate 3,786 of CAMAHO010000067.1, forward strand.
GATGTCTGTTCTTTGTGTAAAGGAACGGTACCGATATGGCAGATTGGGTTTTAGTAGTAGATGATGATGTTGCAAATCTTAAAATGGCAGGGCGCATATTAAGCAGTGAGAAAATGCGTGTAAGCTGCATGAAGTCGGGAGAGGATACTCTGGTTTTCTTAGAGGAAAATATACCGGATTTGATTTTGCTTGATATCCATATGTTGGGAATGGACGGCTTCGAAACCATGGCAAAGATAAAGGAGAATCCCAGAACCAAAGATATCCCGGTTATCTTTTTGACAGCAGATGAAGATCAAGACACAGAAATCAGGTGTCTCAAGGCAGGTGCCATGGACTTTTTAAAGAAACCCTTTGTACCCGATGTACTCTTACTTCGTGTAAGACATACCATTGACTTGATTCGACTGCAGAACAATCTTGCATTGGAGGTTGCCCAGAAAACCCAGGAGGTTATGGCCCAGCACGAGAAATTAGAAAGAATCTCCATACAGATTGTTAAAACTCTCTCCGGTGCAATTGACGCAAAGGATGCTTATACCAATGGTCATTCCAACCGTGTGGCTGAATACTCCAAGGAGATGGCCAGAAGACTGGGTATGTCTTCTGAGGAACAGGAAGATATCTATATGATGGGGCTTTTGCATGATGTCGGGAAAATTGGTATTCCGGATGCGATTATCAATAAGCCACAGGGCTTAACGGAGGAAGAGTACGCTGTCATTCGAAATCATCCGGTTATGGGAGAAGAGATTCTAAAGAATATCACAGAATTCCCAAGGCTTTCTACCGGTGCAAGATGTCATCACGAGCGTTTTGACGGGAAAGGCTACCCAGATGGTATATCAGGGGACCAAATTCCCATAGAGGCAAGGATTATTTCCATAGCCGATGCTTATGATGCTATGAGCTCCAGAAGAGAGTATCGGGATGTTCTGCCACAGCAGGTGGTTCGTGTTGAGATGGAGAAGGGCAGGGGTACACAGTTTGATCCCAAATATCTGGATATTATGCTGCAAATGATTGATGAAGACAAGGAGTATCTACTCCGGGAAAAGTAATCTGTTGTATCAAAAAGAGTGTATGGGGGATTTATGAACGAACAAGAGAAACTAAAAGACCTAGAAAAACAAAGGGTAACGCATCTTTTGATTTTGACTGTCTATACCATATCTACTGTTATCCTTTTAGCTGAATCGCTGTTGATGAATTGGGATCCCGGTGTCATTGTCCTTTTGCTTTTTAGTTTAATTCTCTGTTGGGTATTGCATATCACAAATAAGCTCACTATGGATATCAGACTCTGGCTCTATATGGGTTTGTCTATGTTGGAATTCTTCTTTTACGGAATTCATGAAACCAGCGTTTATGACCTGGCACCAGTCATGATCGTAGCCATGGTTTTGTTTTCTGTTTCCGAGAAATACAGTATCATTCGCTTTTGTATGATAACCTATTTCCTGACTATGATATATGATTTATTTTTCATCCTGGACCCTATCAAGGAGTTTTCTATCTTGATTTTATCCAGGACCTTACTACATTTTTTCTTAGTAGTAATCACAGGTAAATTACTGCATGTTGATATTGACAGACGAAATGAAGAGCGAAAAGAAAATAAGATTAAGGTTGAGAAACTGGAAGAACTGAACCAGAGAACGGAAGATTTCCTGACAAATGTATCCCATGAGCTTCGTACTCCCATCAATGCAGTAACCGGTATCACGACTGTCATGCTGAAGAATGAAATGGACAATAAAAAGAAAGAGGATTTACTGGCAATTCAGACTGCAGGACAGCGTCTGTTTAAGCAGATTGATGATATTCTGGATTACACGGAGCTTGACACCTCCAGATTGACAGTGTGTACGGAGAATTACAATATTACCTCTGTGATAAACGATATTATTTCCGAAAACCGTATATCAAATCGAAATAGCAGCTTGGAAACCATCTATGATATTGATGCCGGTATCCCTTCCATGTTGCTTGGAGACAGCAGAAAGGTCAAGAAAATAATTTCTCACCTGTTAAGCAATGCCTATAAGTTCACAAAAAGAGGTGGTATTTATGTAAGAGTGTACCAGCTGAAAAAGAACTATGGTATTAATCTATGTATTGAAGTTTGCGATACAGGAATCGGTATGACACCGGAGGAAGTGAAAAAGATTCGAAAGCAGTTTTATCAATCCAGTGCCGGGCGTACCAGACATGCCGGCGGCTTAGGCTTGGGCTTATCCATTGTACACGGCCTGGTGACAGCCATGAATGGTTTCCTTCGAATCGAAAGTACCTTGGGTGAAGGCACCAGTGTCTTTGTCAGCATACCTCAGAGAGTTTCCGAGGCGCAGGCTTGTATGGCAGTAGAAAACCGTAAGAGTCTTTGCCTGGCTTGTTTCTTAAAGCCTGAAAAATACGAAGTTCCCAGATTGCGTGATTTTTACAGACAGATGATTACCAACCTGGTAAAAGAGTTGGAGGTTACCTTTCATAGTGTAGGGAATCTGGATGAATTAAAACGCCTCCTTACATTATATGATTTTACCCACCTTTTCCTGGGGAAGGAGGAGTATTTAGAGTCTGTCGATTACTTTAACAAGCTCAGTGATAAGATACGCATTGTAGTTGTGGCTGACGAGCAGTTTAAGCTTCAAACCTCTAACAACATTCGCTTGATGAAAAAGCCCTTCTATAGCCTTCCTGTTGTAAATCTGTTAAATAGCGGTGAGGCAGAGGATACTCTGTATAAGGATATGCAAATGATTTGCTCCGGTATTCGAGTGCTTGTGGTGGACGATGAACCTATGAACCTCATGGTTGCAAAGGGCGTTTTCCTGGAATATCAGATGGAGGTTACAACGGTTGATAATGGCATGGATGCCATCTCTCTGTGTAAAAACAATACCTATGACATCATTTTCCTGGATCATATGATGCCGGAGATGGATGGAGTTGAGACCTTAAAACGGATTCGTAAGGCGCAGACGGAGCAAGGTGAAAAGAGTGAAATTGTTGCCTTTACTGCCAATGCCATCAGCGGAGCAAGGGAAATGTTCTTAAACGAAGGCTTTGACGAATTTATCTCCAAGCCTATTGAAGTAGTTGCGTTAGAGCATGTACTGAAGAAACTGTTACCCAAAACTTCTATTACTTATGTGCAGAGAAACCTGACAGACCAAGCTTCCAATCCAGATAGTAATAATTTTGAACAGGATGATTCTAACAGTAGATTAGAGGACTTAGGTCTGGATACAGCCCAGGGCATAACCTATTGTAATCATGACAAAGAGTTTTATGAGGAGATGCTTCATAAATTCTGCAATGACGCCAAACGTAAGTCCGTGCAGATTGAGACTGCCTTTCTTGAAGAGGATTGGGAAAACTATACGATTTTTGTTCACGCCCTGAAAAGCACAACCAAGATGATTGGTGCATTCATTCTTTCAGATCATGCTAAAGCAGCTGAGGCTGCCTCCAAAGAACGGGATGTAGAATATGTAAAGCAAAACCATTCTTCTTTATTACATGAATATCATGAGTTGGTGGAGGGTATAAGTGCTATCCTTCTACCTGATAAAAAGGAAGATGCTGCCGATACGGTTTCTGTTATCGCACATGAGGAGTTTTTATCGGTACTTACAGAGCTTAAGTCTGTTTTAGATACCTTTGAAGCGGAAAAGGCAGAAGAAATACTGGATTCTTTGACGGAAAAAACTTATGAAAAGCACGCCTTATCGGACCTTTTAACTGAGGTAAGACAAGAAGTTGATAATTTTGACTTAATGAATGCAGCCGGTCTTGTGGAGATGCTGCTTCATAAATTGGAAGGCGGTGAACTGTAATGAATCTTAAGAAACTTGTAAGCTTAGTAAAAGATACCAACCGTACCCGCCAGGAAAGAATGTTTATTCTCCTTGTTTTATGCGGACTTTTTGGTTTGTTTTGTGGCTCTGTCATTGGAACCTTGATGGGGGAAAATTTGACTAATATACTGGCCATGGCTGTGGCTTTTTTCATACTCTTAGGGATTGTTTATTATACCATCCGTTCCAGACGCATTCAGCCAGGAGCTGTGACCATAGCCTTCCTTGTCATCTTTATCATGTTGCCGCTAAATTTTCTTTCCAGCGGAAGCATTTACGGAGGCGGACCGATCTGGTTTCTGTTTGGCATCATCTTTGTCTGCCTTGTAGTGGAAAACAGGATTAAGTACTTCCTCATTGGCGGTGGCTTCCTGGTCTGTGGAGTCTGCTACTGGATTGCTTATTATTATCCTAATCTGGTGGTTTCCCATACGGAACAAATTGCCTATACAGATTCCTTCTTATCCCTTGTCATTGTGACTGTTATTATTTGTGCCATGATTTTGTTCCAAAACAGAATCTATGCATCTGAAAATGAGAAGGCTCAGATGCAGAAGAAGGAAATAGAAGAGCTCAATAAGATGCAGAATCAGTTCTTCTCCAGTATGAGTCACGAGATTCGTACCCCGATAAACACGATTATTGGCTTAAATGAGATGATATTAAGAGAGGATGTGTCGGATGAAGTAGCTGCAGATGCAAGGAGTATACAGGGAGCAAGTAAAATGCTTTTGTCCTTAATCAATGACATCCTGGATATGTCCAAGATTGAGTCCGGTAAAATGGATATTGTGCCTGTTCCCTATGATGTGGGAAATATGCTCTCTGATATTGTAAATATGATTTGGGTCAGGGCTAAGGAGAAAAATCTGGAGTTTCATATTGACCTGGACCAGACAATGCCGACACAGCTATTCGGTGACGAAGTCAGAATCAAGCAGATACTGATTAATGTTTTGAACAATGCTGTAAAATATACATCGGAAGGATCTGTCACCTTGTCCATTCAATGTAAAGTGACGGAGAATAATATCGCTCAGATTGTCTATACAGTGACGGATACGGGAATGGGAATCAAAAAGGAAAACCTTCCTTATCTCTTTAGTGCATTCAAGCGAATTGATGAAGAAAAGAACAGGTATATCGAAGGTACAGGCTTAGGCTTATCCATTGTGAAGCAGCTGGTGGAGCTGATGCATGGGGAAATCACGGTAAACAGTGTCTACCGGAAAGGCTCAAGCTTTGTTATTACAATTCCCCAGGAGGTTCTTACCGACGAAACGATAAACTCCATTAATTTTGAAGAGCGTCACAAGGTAAACAGCAGACAGCATTATAAACAACGCTTTGAAGCTTCTAAGGCAAATATTCTGATTGTTGATGACAATGACGACAATCTGATGGTAGCCACAAAACTGTTAAGAGATACCAAGGTTCAGATAACTACAGCTCTAAGTGGAGAGGAGTGCTTAAGAGAAACATTAAAACAGCATTATGATGTGATTTTCCTGGATCATTTAATGCCTCACATGAGTGGTATTGAGTGTCTCCATGAAATCAGAAAACAAATTGGTGGTTTAAACCAGAATACGCCTGTTATTGTATTGACTGCCAATTCAGGTAGCGATAATCTAAGTCTTTATCGTAGAGAGGGCTTTGATGAATATTTATTAAAACCGGTTACAGGTCAGCAGCTTGAGGAAATAGTTTATAAGTTCTTACCAAAGAATTTGATAGAAAAAACCTTAGGCGGTGAGCTGTTAGGGGTTGAATCTCCAACAATGGAACACCACCATAAAAAGCTTGTTCTCGTTACAACAGATAGTGTCTGTGATTTGCCGAAAGCGATCATTTCCAGAGAACAGATTCCTGTCATGCCTTATAGGGTACATACAAAGGGCGGTATCTTCTTAGACGGAGTAGAGGTGGAGACAGATGGGATTATTTCCTATATGGAAGAGAACAGCAATACTGTTGCATCAGAAGCTCCGGACGTTGCTGATTATGAAGAATTCTTTGCAGAATGTCTGTCCAAGGGACAGTACATTATCCATCTCTCTATGGCAAAGGAGGTAAGTAAGGGTTTTTTCAATGCAACGGAAGCTGCAAAAAACTTTGAAAATGTTATTGTCGTAGACTCCGGACACCTTTCCGGAGGATTAGGTCTTATGGTATTACAGGCTATAGGATATGCTGCGGAGGGCTTAAACGCCTCAGCTATAGTTGATAAGCTTGAAAGTGATAAGCTCAGAATCAAGACCAGCTTTATCGTAGATAAAACAGATTTTCTGGCGCGCTCAGGCAGAATCTCCCCTCGTATTGACAGCCTGTGTAATGCGATTATGTTACATCCTGTGTTGGCTTTGAAAAACAGCTATATGAAGGTCGCAAAGATACTCATAGGACGTCAGTCTAAGGTAAGGAAAGATTATATCCTTAATGAGATGAAGGTCATGAAAGGAGCAGAGACAAAGCTTTTGTTTATTGCTTATGTGGGCTTATCCAGACAGGAATTGGAGGAAATCAAAGACCTTATCAGCACGAAATACAGCTTTGATAAGGTATACTTTATCAAGGCCTCCTCAGCTATTTCAGCAAACT